>JBBRGW010000414.1:0-3864 GCA_038223525.1 Pirellulales bacterium | reverse complement strand
TTGTCTCTTGTCTCTTGTCTCTTGTCCGTAGAGTACGAGATCGGAAATCAGCGGTTCTATCCTTTTTAGCCGTCGCTCGATAGAACGCCTCGAGACGTTAAGTTCTCGAGCAATTTCCTGATTGCTCCATCCATCGAGCTTCTGCTCAACGATTCGACGCAGTTTAGGCGGTACTCGTACCAAAATTTCCCGAATTAGTTCAACCAACTCGTTCTTCGCTACTGGGCCGTTCTCTGGTTTTTCAATTGCTAAGAACGTAGCATCAAAAAATCGTTGAACCACCCTCCTCTTTTGTCGATGGAGATATCGATAAGCATTTATCAGGTGGCGCGATGTTATGGTTTTGGCAACCCTTAACCACTCGTCCGAAGACAATCCAATTTCGGCGGGTCGCCTCGAAAGCAGTTTATGCAGATCAAACATCACATCATTAAACAATTGATCGGAATCAATTGAAGAGCGAATGCTACGACCTCGCAGCCAATAGCGAACCAGGGCTTGGCAATCATGGAATATCTTGGCGTTCATCCGCGAAATTGAACGATCGCTGCCAGTGGCCGCGTAACTAGCGTCCAGGCATTCCGCCATTAAATCAATCTCTTTCTTTTCCAGTTCCATGAAAGCCCCTCTGTGTATCCGGAAAATCGATTCAACTAATCGTGACGCATTCTAACAGGCATGCAGTGAAATTCAATTGGATTTCGAAACAGAAAGCAGGACTGATTATTGGCGTTCCATGCAGCAGCGTGCCCCCACCGTGTTCCCCCATGCATTGTTTACCATCTACGCAGTTTGAATTGCAATAAAGGCACGTATTGGCGAGGAAATAGCTATCCTCCTAACTTGATGCGGTTAAGTTTTCCCCCGTCTCTGCTAGCCAAAACACAGTTTTCGGCTTTTCCTACCCATTGGCTCCATTACATTGGCCAGCATGGCAGAACTGAATCCACCGCAGCAAGACGCAGTCGATACCCTCTCGGGCCCCCTCTTGGTTTTGGCGGGTGCGGGGACCGGGAAGACACGTGTTGTGACTTTCCGCGTCGCCAATTTGATCAAACATGGCATTCGCCCCGATCGCATTTTGGCGGTGACGTTCACCAACAAAGCTTCTATGGAAATGCAAGAGCGGATCGGCCATCGGCTCAAATTTCCCAAAAAAGTTAGGCGAGGCCAACCGGCTCCGCCCCGGCCAGCAGTTGGTACCTTTCACTCGCATTGCGTGCAAATTCTAAAACGCCATGCAAAGGAACTAGGGTATCCGGAAAAGTTTACGATCTACGACCGCGGTGATGCTGAAAGTGTAGCTCGCACCGTGCTCCGAGAGATACGTGTCCACGACGACATGCTCAAACCAGGTGACTTCCTCAGCATCGTTAGCAGATGGAAAAATCAAGGGATCCGACCAGAGCAGGCCGACGGTGCAGCCACCTCTGACAAAGAACACCTAGCCGCTAGCGCTTTCAAACGCTATCAGCGATCGCTCAAAGTGCACGCCGCGTTCGACTTTGACGATTTGCTGGTCTGCACCGAACAACTCCTCACCGAAAACGATAAAGTCCGCCGCGAGGAAGCTTCGCGATACGACCACGTCCTGGTGGACGAATACCAGGACACAAACGGTACGCAGTACCGAATCATTCGGGCGCTTGCAATTGACCACCGAAATCTCTGTGTGGTGGGGGACGACGACCAATCCATCTACGGCTGGCGCGGCGCCGAAGTGCGGCACATCCTCAACTTCAAAAACGATTGGTCTGAGGCCAAGGTGGTTCGGCTCGAAGACAACTACCGATCCACCGATGCGATCCTGCAGATGGCCAATCGACTGATCCTATTTAACACACATCGACACGATAAGGTACTGCGGGCTGCCCGACCCAACGGCACTCCCCCTCGGATCTTACAATTCGCAGACGAAGGGGAAGAAGCCAAAGGGGTCGTCGAAGAAATCGATGCGAGGCTCAAAAAGGATCTCACGACCCAGCCCAGAAATTTCGCAATCCTGTTTCGCACCAACGAACAACCACGCCCGTTCGAAATGGAACTTCGGCGCTGTAAAGTCCCCTACGTGATCACCGGCAGCCAGTCTTTCTTTGACCGCAAAGAAGTTCGAGATATCCTCGCCTACTTTAAGTGGATCGATAAGCCGGACGATGAGCTATCGCTGCTGCGAGTGATCAATGTTCCACCTCGCGGGTTGGGCGCATCGAGCGTCGACAAGCTGCTCAAGCAAGCCGTTGCTACTGGCACCAGTGTTTGGAAAATCATGCAGGATGAGGCATTCGTCAGGGAGCTCCCGTCTGCGGCGCAGCAGGGGGTCAGCAGTCTTAAGTTTCTCTATCGAGAATTCGCAAAAAAATTCCAGGGTGCCAGCATTGCATCCCCAGATGCGAACAGCCAACCTAAGCCGGTTGAGTTTGAGCGAGACATCTCGGACCAACCAAGCAATCCTCATGCTAGCGACGATGACGGAGATGAAGATGATGACGACGATGAAGCGGAAATGATGGAAGGCTCCGGCCACATGACGCAAACCGCACGCGACTTCATTGATTCGATTCACTACAAACGCGAGATCAATCGCTTGTACCCCAACGCAGAAGAAGCGACCGCGAGGATCGGATCGCTCGAGGAGGTCATCAATGCCATCGCCTCTTACGAACATGAATCAAACAAACCGGAATTGGGAGATTTTCTTTCCAAGGTTACGCTCGAGGGACGAGAGTTCGGTTCACCTAAAGAAAAAGAACTTCAACGCAACGCGGTCTCGCTTATGACCTACCATAGCGCCAAGGGACTTGAATTCCCAATCGTGTACATGGTTGGTATGGAGGAAGGGGTGCTACCACATCGGCGGTCACTGGTCGATTCGGCGGACGGCGTCGACGAAGAGCGGCGACTATGCTACGTCGGTGTAACGCGTGCACAGGACGAGTTGTCCCTCTGCTTGCCTATGTCGCGGCTCAAGTGGGGTAAGGCGAGGCCAACCTATCCGAGCCGTTTTCTTTACGAAGTCACGGGGCAAGCAGACAATCCGAATTGCGCTAAGTCGATTCAAGCCGCAACCAAGGAAGCCGTGCGCTCGATGCACTGAAGATAGTGAACGTCGTGAGGCTAAGCTCGCAGACTTCAACGCTGCACGCTTCACGCTTCACGCTTCACTCAGCAAGCTTCAACGCTACAAACGGCAAAGTCAGCCCAAGCTCGACCATTTTCACTTGATCGAATCCCACCACATTGTGAATTTTGCGATAAAAAGTGGGAGGTTACCCCACGATTTAGGTTGAATTCGCGCATACGCATCGAACCGAAGATTCTTTCTAAAGTAATCCCCCCTATTGAAACGAAACTAGGTGCAGGACGGCTTCATCTGCGCTGGACAACTCGAAAGAGTCAAGTCCAGTATTTTGAAAAGCCGGCTGAGGTTGATTAGGGGGGAAAGTGCTTGCAATCCAAGATTCAATTGCTTGGATGCAGCTACCGGTGCGCTGTTGCTACGGCATTCGAGCGTTACCGGTGGTGCAGGCAGATTCTCTGTACCCAGTCTGCTCGGCTGGTTAGCCGAATTCGAATGTTTGGGTTGGGCAAATGCGTTCCGTCGTAGGGGTGCGGTTGCTCGTAATATGCTCAGGCTAAGGATTCGAGTCGGTTCAAAGCAGAGATGTTCGCCGCGAGATTAGCAGAGAAGGAGCTTTGCATTTCGCACTGCGAACGAGTCGTACTAATGATGTTAATGCCCAGACCCAGTTGTCGCTTGACGGTGGATCGAATGCAATCATTCCTCGGAATGAAAGCAGTGCGGTCACTGTTTAGTCCAACAAGGGCAACTACCGTCATGGGGTTGATACGCATCGTATCTATCCC
>JBBRGW010000413.1:0-3886 GCA_038223525.1 Pirellulales bacterium | reverse complement strand
CGTGACACGAAGCCGAAAAGTTTACGCGATTGCAACGAGCCTGCATATGCTAAGGGAGGTAATAGTCTCGAGGAACTAGCTATTCTAGCGATTCGTCAGCCATCAACGAACTTGGTCTTTCGCAAATTGAAATGCGAGATTCTGAGCGGAATCCCAGTCACCGTTTGAGGCAATGGCAAGCACTCGTTGAAAGGATTTGATTTCCTCTTTGCTGACCTTTTCTTCCAATTGGAGCTCTGCCAAGCGTTCCTTGCATGCGGCCAAGCGTTGCGCATTCTTGGTGTTGCAGGCTGTATAGACTTGCTTTATGAACTCGAGAGATTCTCGAGAAGTTGCCTTGGGGTGTTGCCTGCACCCAGCAAACAGAGATAGATAAGCCATAAGTATCAAGACGAATCGACAAGCATTGCTTGAGAGGAAAGTTCTAGTCTTCATGCGCGAACACCTCACCCTTGCCGCAACTGCTCATGGCCGCCCATGTGTCTAAATTGATTCTTGTCGCAATATATCGAACACTTCCGTCCCCTAATAAAACATACCCCCCGCCAGCGTTCCACGGCGCGTACATCTGGCAAACATGGCAAGTTGGAAAGGAGGGCGAGTGAATGATGCCCGGTTCGTCTGTAGCTGGGCCCGAATGGCAAAGGACATAGGTCGCGCCATGATCGCATTCGGTAAAGGGAAATCGAAGCGGATCTTTTGGGCAGGAAAAACTTCCTGGCACGACGCCCACCCATGTCTTGTCGCTGATGGTTGTGTGCTCACCGACAAAAACCGTGTTGGACAATCCGTCGGTAACCTCCGCAATTCGGACTCGCGAATTACGATAGAGAGGCCCGCTCGCCAATCGCCGCCAGTCCTGTACCGGCGGCACATACCCCCACGGTTCATCCTGGCCACAGTTACCAACGTAGTGGGATCGCCCGAATCGAGCTAGCACACTGTTGGAATCGTTCGTGATGAGGGTGTCTCCATCGAAATTGGTCGCACCGGGATTCAGGAAGGTAGGAACTCTCGTCTGCACAATAGCTCGATTGCTTGGATGCCAACAGGGCAGGTCCATATCAAGCTGTTGGAAAAGCGAAGTTTGTTCCATATACGGAAGCAGCAACGCCCCCCAAGCCCATCCGGGCCCCGCATCGAGCGTCGCTGGATTCATACTTGGACCTCCTACGCTCGAGACATATCCTGAAGGAAACGTTTTGAGCGCGCTCTCATAGTTCAGGAGTGCAAGCCCCATCTGTTTCAAATTGTTTTGGCTTTGCATTCGTCGGGCGGACTCGCGCGCAGACTGGACTGCTGGAAGCAATAATCCGACCAAAACTCCGATGATGGAAATGACCACCAGTAGCTCGACCAACGTGAAAGCAGAACGATATTGTTTCCATTTCATGCGGAAATCCTTGTTCGAAACGGTGACGCCAACCATTTATTTGCAATTGTATTGCAAGTTTACCCATGGCTAACTAATCGATAGTTTAGCATTGGCTAACTTTGAGTCAAGCAGGAGTTGTCTGAAGGTTATTGGCGTATCCCGATTGCAGTCGTGTAGACTCGTAGCATCAATTGCTCTCGTAAATAGGACAGGTTAAAATCGATTGGTCTTCTGCCTTGGCTCGCGCTGGGGTTAGTCTGCTCCAGTAGGTCTCACGTAGAATAGTTTTTTGATGAATCCAAAGTCCGCAAAACAGGTCGAAGCGATAGCAGGCAAACGATTCCAGTCCGTTCGAGGTAATCATGCCAATGAAACTGCAGAAGACTACGTAGAAGCGATCGCCGACGCGCTTCAACAGACCGGAACTTGCCGCGGCGTCGATCTTGCGAAGGTGTTTTGTGTATCGCAAGTGACGGTATCTAAAACCATGGCTCGATTGCAGACCGAGGGGCTTGTGTCGTTTGAAGCCTATGGACCGTACAGTTTAACGGCAGCCGGGATCCGACTCGCCGTCCTTGCAAAACGCCGCCACGCGATCGTTTTGGAATTTTTGATCACGCTCGGGATTTCCGAGGGAACCGCGCAAGTAGACGCCGAGGGAATGGAGCACCACGTGAGTTCAGAAACTCTTGAAGTATTTCAAAAAATGACCGCTACCCTCCGCAAGAAATCGAAAACCATTTCGTAGTTCGAAGACGCTTGGTACGCAAAGTCAGCGTCGTTCCGCTGGATTTCTAAGCTTTGCAGGGACGGGTAATTGTCCCCGTGCGAATGCTTTAGGCGTCGATCGATGGACCGTGTTGGCTGTTAAGCCGTCCGTAAATCTTAAAGAATCGTCAAAAAAATCGCGCAAGTTTTAAATCGGCTTGGTTCCTGAGCAGTCTGGAAAACCCGAACAGCCCCAGCCAGCGGACGTATTTCTCTCGTTGTTCTAGTGCATGTCGAGCCGACGCATGGACCATGTCGTCACCGAAGGGTGCAGAATCTAGCGAGACGGCGTTAACGGCTTTGGCTTCGGGCGAGTGAACCGACCACGGAAGCTTGTCCCGGTCGAGGATCCAGATTTCATAGTCGCCGCGGAGTTCGCTCAAGCTGGCCCGTGCCACGTCGGTTAGTTTCATTTCGGTGTTTTTGGAGGTCGCGGATCGTTTGGAGCCTTCGATAATGTTTCGCCGACCGCTGCGTGCGGCTTGGGTCATCTGGTCGTATTGCCTATCAATGACGTTAACGCGGTCTTCGAAGTCAACAAGGTCCAACCAATACCGGGCCCTTTTTGTTTTCGTAGCTCCGTAAATGTGACGCGACGACAACCCACCGATCTGGGGCCGCGATAAAAACGAAAAAACCACAAAATGCATAAGCATACCTATTGCATATACGATAGATATGCGTACCATTTCATCATCGATCGATGGACGGGGTTTGCTGGTTGAGCCCGGCGTCGAATCTATCTTGAACCATGAACTTGAGAGTGAGGAAGCTATGCGAATCAACGTTGTGCAATCGCGATTTGGTAGAGCAAGAGTATTGCGAGTCGCAGCGATGACAGGGTTAGTTTGCGGTTTGTCCTGGAACGGTTTTTCACAGGAGGTCAAACAGGAACCGAAAAAGGCGAACGTACCTCGAACGGTCACGCGGCTTTTCTGGCAGGACAGTCAGGAACAGGCTTTGCAATGTGGCGACGTGGTCCGGGACGGAGTCGAATGGCGAATCCAAAAGCAATCCATTCCAGGACTTCCTGCGTTAGACCGCGACAAGCAGAGCATGGTCCAAATGGAATCGGTGCGAGGCGTTGTGGTGGTTGGTGTGCATGACAACGAAAACGGTGCTTTCCAAAGTGGCTGGATCGCTCTGAACCCCGGAGTCGTGGAAGAGGAGCACGGCAATCACTCCCACTGGCACTTCGACAAATCTCCTTCGGTAATCGCTTCGCAGCTAGACATTCATCAGGGAAACCCCGCGCACGTCTATGAATACCAAGGGGATATCTATCTTGCCAACGACAAGAAAAACGGATTCACTATCCTATCGCCTTCTGCTTTGCTCAAGTCGCAATCGTCAATAGGTTCGCGATTCGTATCCGCTGGAGGATCACACATCACACTCGCGGCCATCGACAATCGAGTTTGCTATGCAACCTGGGCTGATCGCGAAGGAGACAACCAAGGCAGAGTCGATGTCGTCAGTCTCACTAGTTCCGGTGCAACGAATGGTTATTCGCTCCGATTACCAAGCGGCGGGTTGCACGGCGCAACAGCCAACTCTGGGAAAGTGTTCTTCGCTCCCTCGGACGGCATTTGTTGGGTGGAAGCCGATTTGAACCTGAGTCGCAAACCTAGTGCCGTTGAAATCCATCACCTGTCACTTGGCGAAGACGCAGCAACCAGTAAACCGCTTCGCACGGGTGCGTTCGCAAATCATGAACGCGGCGTCCTTTTTACTACTGGGGCT
>JBBRGW010000412.1:0-3913 GCA_038223525.1 Pirellulales bacterium | reverse complement strand
ATTGCAGCAAACGCAACATAGGAGATTTCGGGTCCGTTCCCATGTTCGATCGTGGAGCAGGCGTCACCCATCGGCGACTTGGGGAATGGCACTCTTTCTGACGATGACTGCGGCGGCACTGTTTGTCCTCCCGGCTACGTTGCGTGAGTTCACCAAACCGACCTTGGACAGCACCAGCATTTCCAAAATGCCACCCTTTCCGGATTTGAAAGAGAGCCCGCCATTGGATTTGAGCACAAGCTCAATGCCGTCGAACGAGAACTTTTTGCGGCGCGAGTCCAATGAGTTCCTCGGTGAACTTAACCAACTTCATCAATCTCTCAACCAACTAGAGCTTCAATTCAATGTCCCAAACGATAACGCCTTTCCAACATTCAGCAATGAACTTCAAGCGATCGAAAAGGTTTTAACATCGATCGATCCTAGTACCCAACCTATTCAATGAAAGAAGAACAATCATGCGATCCACTTTTAAAACGTTTATGGCCACTGTCTTTTTGTTGTCGCTCGGTGCAATGACCGTAAGTCAAGACAAGGCCCAAAAACCAAAACAAAAAACCCTTGATGACATTCGTGCGACCATTCCACAGAAGGCAGTTCCAAATCTCGGAGTTCCTGGCCTGGGTGGCGCAAGTGGGGGAGGCATGGGCAGCGGAGGTGGAGATGGCCCACCAGGCGGAATGAGTGGCGGCGGCTCTTCTGAAGGAATGAGTGGTCGCTATCCCGGCGAAGGGGGCAGTGGCTATGGCGGCGGCTCTTCTGGAGGCGAAAGCGGCTCAATGGGAGGTTACTCCGGAGCCGAATATGGAGGTGGATATAGCGGTGGTGGACTTAAAAGTGAATTGCAGGCGATCGTCGATGTAATAAATCAATTGCGTGGGCTTCTAGATTCAAAAAAGGTCAAACGAGAAGAGACCGAAGTTTTTCTTCGCAAAGCGTTGCAAGCGTATTTCGTAGCGGAGATGAAAGAACGCGTGAAGGAATTCGACAAGGTCAAAGCTCGCGTGATGGAAATGGAGACCAAGCTCCAGCGGCGGCTTGATCGCGAAGAAGAGATCATCGATCTACAGCTAAAACAAATGATCCATAAAGCCGACGGATTGGATTTCTTCGTTCCTAAAGGCTCGGCTGCGTTAGGAAGTATGGGAGGCGGAGAGGGGGCAGCTGGTTACGGGGCAGCTGGTTTCGGGGAAGCAGGCGACGGAGGAATGGGCGAAGGAGGAATGAGCATGGGGTCGGGTATGGGCAGAATGGGGATGGCCGGTGAGAGCGGGGGTGGTATGCCGGGCGGCCTAGGCCAATATGGCGAGGGTGTTTCTGAGAATCTACTTGGCTACGACGCTACCTTTGGCACCACAAATGCAATTCGTTCCATAGGCTATCATCCTAGCGGCGATCCGTTGACTGAATACTCGAAGTCCGATCTTCCCTTTGATTCGAAATCGATAGCAAAAGATGAAGGCAAGTTAAAGGCGATCCTCCTTGCAATGCACCATTTCTTGGAAAGGTTTCATCATTTCCCTTGCTCGGCGATGCGTCACAGCAAGGGGCAACCGCCGCATAGCTGGCGCGTCGCCATCTTGCCTTGCATCGGTCGAGCAGATCTGTATCGCCAATACAATTTTGATGAACCTTGGGATAGCGAAGGTAACTTAAAGCTTGTGGATAAGATGCCGGCCGTTTTTCGAGGGGAACTTGGTTCTTCAACGAATGCTGCTTACTACATGCTTGTTGGCGACGGAACGCTTGGCACTTCAGCGATAGGCATGCGCGACATCGCCGATGGAAGTTCGAATACGATCGGGCTCATCAAATCGGAGCGAAATATCCCTTGGACCAAACCGGAGGACATCTCGTTTTCAGCCGCTGCGCCGATGCCGCAATTATCCCCCGACCGACTCGTAGGTTTTTTAGATGGCGTGGTAGGGACATTGCCCGCAAATATCCCTGCGAATGTCTTTCGAGCGATGGCGACAATCGCAGGGGGGGAAGTGTTTTCCCCCGAATACGCAGGGAGATAGAGCAAGTGGGCTGCTCCTCTACTGTGATTTTATTATCGTCTACTGTGATTTTATTATCGTCGCCTTTCGCTGCGCGAAGGTACGCCTTATCGACGCAACTTTTGCGGAGCAAAAGGCGACAATGTTTTGCATCTCGCGAAAAAATCACAACCTTAAAGCGTCGCAGGATTCACGACGCGGAGCGCCGTGCAACTAATGTTTAGTAACCCAGATTTTCAAACTGGATAGAGCACTAGCTTTTTGTCCCGTAGGATTGATCGAGAAGTTTTCGAATGGTTTCGGCCAACAGCTTTAAGCTGAATGGCTTCGAAAGCACTTGATCGGTTCGCAGCTGTCTTGCTCTGGTAACAATCGACTCGTCCATTTCTGCAGACATAAGTATGCAGGGCATCGTGGAACACGCGTCGCGCAATGATTGAAGCATACCTAGCCCATCCAATCTGGGCATATGCACATCGAGTAGCACTAAATGGATCTGCTGGCTGCGGATCACCTCCAATGCCTCCAGTCCATCTGCTGCCAATACCGTTCGGTAACCGCGCCGCGATAGAGCTTCCCCGAGGGACAATCGAAAGTCGCGATCGTCGTCGGTGATCAATAGGTTTGGCTCTAGCATTTGCATGTCTAGATTCTTACGCTCCAATACCGGTTGTTTAGCGGGTGCAATGAACTTCGCAATTATTGATGATACAACCTGCCAAATCAAACCCGATTTCCCAATCTGCCCAACATGAAGGACATATTTTGGCGGATAATTCGTCACAGACAGCCTTTTGGTCCCATTTGGAGAGCTCCTTGCATGCTAGGAGATCACAAGGCTTGAATCGGCACTGCACTGTTTCGGAACCTATTTCGGCGACTCGAATTCGCAGGAACGGTACTGTCGCAATCAATTTCGGTGCCAACGACTACCTCGGTCTGGCGTGGCATCCCGAGCTTCGAGATGCTGCTTTCGAGACGAGCCGATCGGCCACGAAGTTTGGTAGCGGTGCCAGCCCACTAGTAACGGGCCAAACGCAAGAACACAAGAATCTGGTAAAGGCTATATCCGACTTTGAAGGGACCGAAAGTGCGATTGTCTTCTCGAGCGGCTATGCAGCAAATTTAGGCACAGTAGCGGCACTAGCGTCCAGGGACGATGTTATCTTCAGCGACAGTTTGAACCACGCGAGTCTCATCGATGGTTGTCGGCTTAGCCGCGCCCAAGTGATCGTTTATCCGCATTGCGATGTCGCTGCTTTGCGAGCCCTCATTCGTGAGCATCGGCATCGCGGTCGTTTCGCCTTTGTGGCAACCGATTCTGTTTTTAGCATGGATGGCGATTTGGCGCCGCTAATCGAAATCGATGCGCTGTGCCATGAATACGATATGCAATGCGTTCTCGACGAAGCCCACGCAACGGGAGTCTATGGCGAGCAGGGACGCGGCCTCTACGAACACCTTTCCGTCTCGAGTTCTCGCATCGTGAGCATTGGGACGTTGAGCAAAGCGCTTGGCTGCGTTGGCGGGTTTGTTGCTGGTTCCCATCTACTAGTCGATTGGCTCACCAATCACGCTAGGTCTTGGGTCTATAGCACCGCTTCGACGATACCGAACGCTGCCGCGGCTTGCAAAGCCATCGCATTGGCTCAACAGATGACCGCCGTACGAGAAGAACTTAGGAAGAACTCCCTAGAACTGCGATTGAAATTGGCCGGGCTCGGTTTCGAAGTGGGCAAAGGTGACAGTCCCATCATTCCCATCTATTTACACAACGCAAAACAAGTGCTGGAGCTGAGCGAACGGTTTTTAAAAGCGGGTGTCTACCTGCCAGCGATCCGACCGCCGACGGTACCAGAAAACCGTAGTTTGCTGCGCATAAGTCTCTCCGTGAAACACTCGGCGGAGGAGAT
>JBBRGW010000411.1:0-3938 GCA_038223525.1 Pirellulales bacterium | reverse complement strand
ATCTTCCTATTCTTGAAAAGGCTCGTGAAAAGGGGAACACCCTAGCCTTAACATCCCATGCTCGCTACCACGAAGCCCGTGCAACCGTCCTTGGGAACGTACCGGAAGCACAACAGCAACGCAGGGCCGCTTGGGACCTCTACTGCGAAATTGCGATGATGGACAAAGCAGAGTTTGCACCGAGACGAGAAGCGATGGGGCAGGCGATTGAGTTGCTACCCAACATCCCGCCTGGGCCTGCAACCGAATGGCTGCAACGTGTGTTCGCGAACAAGTCGTTAGCACCGACGGGACTCGAAGCCGTCGCGCTCAAAGCGATGCGGATCGGTAACGAAAAGATCGGGATTCAGGAACGCGCGTCCGCAATTCTGATGATGAAGGATTCGGTCGATGCACTTCTCAAGGATGAATCAATTGAGATCAATCAATTGCGAGTTCCGCTGCGGCTATTGACCATGAGTTTGGTATCCGCTGCCGAAGAGACCATTACAAAACAGGCTGGCAAAGCAGGTGTTGCACCTGAAACAACCTTGTTGCTTCGAGCTTTGCCGAGCGAACGATGGCAAAGCCTGATCGAACCTAGCTTGGCCGTCCGCGCTTTTAAGGCCTTCATTGGGATCGCGTTGAGTGCTGATAATGTAGAACAGGGCTTGGAGCTCTTGTCCAAGGGGATCGACAGAGCACCAGGTCAAAGTATTGAAATGGCAGATGAGTTCTTGCGAGTCTGGATGATGCGACTGAGTCCAGCGCCGGACCCACGGCGTCAACAGCAGTTCATGATCATCGGTGGTCGAATGCAACAAGCATCAGCTCCGCTCACTCGCGGTCGTCAGGATCGCAATCTAGAACGTCTAAAGCAACTCCTGGATCTTCTTAGCAATATTGGAGCGAATGGACGATCGCTGGAGCGCGTGGTCACGGCCTTTGCTGCTTGTCACGGAAAAGCGGAGACTTTCCAACGTGAGAGTGTAGTCTCTGTTTTAGGGGAGATAGCGGATCTTACGCCGACGGTATCGTCGCGGTTGGCCGAGTCGATGCGAACCGGTTTGAACGGCGACTGGAAGTCTCGCGACGCGCAAAAAGCCGCAGGCAATCAGCGGAGCGCTTCGGAGATCGAAGCCTTGATCGAGGACGGGTATCAACTTGCGCTCGATATGATTGGATCAGCAACGCACAAAGAGCCGAGCTCATGGCGGTACTCAATGACAAAAGCCGCGTTGGCGTATGACCATATGCAATTCCGCCGAGAACGAGACCAAGACGCTTCGTCCTACAATGCATCTCGTCAAGAACTCTTCCGAGCCTTTGGCGAAGCGGCAAAACAGTATCGAGCGGCCGTCATGCGCGGCGAACTTCGCGAGGACCCGGGTGTTTATTTGAATTGGTTCAGTATCTCTTTAGGGTCGAGCGATCTCGGTGGGTTGACTGCAAACGACTTGATGACGGAGGGTTCCGAAAACACAGAGCAGATCAAATTGATTCGCCAGCAGATGCTCGATATGCCTGCTGAAATGTCAGCTTCGCATATGGGTGAGTTTGCTCGCCGAGTCATTGAAAAGCTCCCTAACTTGACCCCTGAGGTAAAGCCTGGTGTCGTTCGCAGAGCGGCTGAGATTGTAGGAGACCATCCGGCTGGCGCCCTACTCAGGCAAACCCTGGATCTCTACGATGACTTGCTCAAGAATGAAATCCATTTGCATTTGGCGATCGATGGATCGGACCATGTGGGAACCGAGGAGTTTGGCGTGTTGTTGTCGCTTCGTTCCACCGCTGCGATTGGACGTGAACTCGGCGGCTTTGGACAGTACTTGCAAAACAATGTCTACAGTTACATCGGGGGCAAATACCAGCCGATCAACTTCCGCGATCGTTTGCAGAAATCCATTGAGCAAGCGTTTCGAGAGGAGCTCGAGATCGTCAACATTGGCTTCTTTGATTCCATGAATCCACCGAGATCGATACAGGTCAATGGAAAAAGCGGTTGGGAAGAAAAGCCGCTTTGCTATATGGTTCTCAAAGCCAAAGAGCCGAGTGTGGATCGATTGCCTTTGCTGCAAATGGACGTCAACACCACGGATGATTCTGGCATGGTCGTCTTGCCTGTGCACTCCAATAGCGTTGGGATCGACGCAACAGAAGTTGTTGGCCTTGGAGCCGATAAATCCAAGTCAGGACCGAGGCCAATCTTTGGTTTGACGGTGGCCCAAGTGATCGACACCCGTGAAAGCACGTTGCTGAAGGACAATTGCATCAAGTTTGAAATCTCGGCCACGGGTCGGGGGATTGTCCCATCGCTGGAGCAATTGTTGAGTGACCTCGAAGGTTCCATTCCTGGATATGCGCTCAACAAGGACAAGATCGAAACCGAGACGATTACCGTTGTTGGGATTGAGGCGAACAATAAGATGATGATGTTCGGTGGGAACACGCCAACCGAATCTGATACTTACGTGAACGCGGACCCCGACGGACTGTTTCGGTTGCCAACAACGCGCAAGTGGATCATGCGGTTTGAACCAAACTCGGTAACGCCAGAGAACATCGTGTATGTCCCCAAGCTTACCGCGGGACTTGACGGTTCGCTTCGATCAGAGCGATTCGTGGACATGGATCTGGTTACGATAGACCAAGCGACGTTCCCTCTGCAACAAACAGCGAGAGTTCCGCTCCCAGCTTTGATCGGAGGTGGGATTGCAGCGATTCTCTTGCCGGCGTTGGGTTGGAGCTATTTTCGAAGACGTTCGCAAGGTACTCCGGCAGAGGATGCGATGTTGCGTTTGCCAAAAGATATTACTCCGTTTTCGGCAATTATCACGCTGCAACGCTTTGCCAAGCACTATGCGACGAAGTTGAACACAGATGACCGTGGGCGATTGCAATCCGATATTGCTGACCTGGAAAAGCGGTTTTTCTCGGCAGACGCCCAGGCAGACCCCAGGGATGCAAAGGAAACACTACACCGCTGGCATAAACAGCTCGCAGACGCATAAATGGAACCCCGAGGCGGACGCAGCTACTACGTTACTTTTCATTCTGCCGATCGCCTTAATTCACAGTAGGTTACAACAAATCCAGCTACGCGAACGCCTCAAAGCCTTTAGGGTATTCCGAGGAGTTGTCCGTATGTTTCACCGGCGGAGAATCGCATGGATTGAACGTACTACGATATTGGTTCGTCGATGTGTTTGCCGAGTTGTTTTGCTCCTTGGCCGCAAAACCATGCTGATCCTGCTGATTGCTTGACTGATCGGAACGGATGTCGAGCCGTCCCGCTTCCGTCGCTAACACAGCGGTCGTTTTGGAGGGACGCATCGATTCCTTCGTTCTCAACTGAAGCAACTCAGAGAACTCTCGCCAGGAAACAGGCAATCGCGGCATCGAGGCTGCAGTGACAGAGCTGGCAATCATAGAATCGCTCCTAATCAACGAAATTCAAAATGAACTCGGTCATCGACCACAATCTTAACCGTATGTCAAAATCAGGAGGAAGCAAACGAGTTTGACTTGTTTTTTGGAACTACACAAATTTCGCGACATTTTTGGATAGATTTCGATTTTGTGCCAAACCGATTTATCGCTACTTCCGAACCGTTCGGCCCATGCACTCGAGCAAAAACTCAATCACTTCGATATGACGTGTTGCTTCTGCCAAATCTTTGCCCCAAGTGTAGAGGCCATGCCTGCGAATGAGATAACCCCAGCATTTTTCTTCGGGATGTTCATCCAAGTACTTCATTACTTGGCTTTGCAATTTTGGGATATCTTGCGTGTTATCAAAGATAGGGAGCCAGCAGGAAGACTCGTGGGTAGTTATCCCCTCGAGACCCTTGAGCATTTCGAATCCGTCGATACGAATCCCGCCAAGTGGAAAGAACTGTTGAGATAGGTTTGTTGCCCAGACGCTGTGCGTATGCAATACCGCACCGGCACCACACTGT
>JBBRGW010000410.1:0-3943 GCA_038223525.1 Pirellulales bacterium | reverse complement strand
GAAGCGGTTGTTACTCAACGACACCATCACAACAACTCGATCATATAAAGACACGGCGATTGAATACGATCCACTCGATAACGAGCAATGCCAACCCAAGCAACAGGATCAAACGCCAGGTCTCTTTGCGTGCAAGGATGTTGGTTTGTGAAGCGGGTACTTTGTCGTATCCCATTCTGATGGACTCGGCGACCTTGAGATCGCTTTCGCGACTGGAGAACAGATTGACACAAAACGACTCGACCGGTGACTCTACGTCGTTGGCAAAGACTTGATAGATTCCGAGCGAATCGGTCTTGGTGAACGTATATCGGCTTTCGTCACTCCGTGTTAGTTGGGTCGCCTGACCCTCTGGGGCGACGACTCGAAATTCTTTGAATCGACTGGAAAGAAGCAAGCCGATTGGCCAACCTGGCTGAACAGACGGAGAGGAGGACTCGGTGATACCGCCGCCCAAAAACTCGACTGTGGAATACACGAAGACAGGGAAACTGCGTCGGTTGCCCCAGTTGGTATTCACCCCTACTCCGTCCGCAGTTGCTTGAACAATCGAAAACCCAAGGACCGCATCTTGGAATGCCCCGCGAGGCGCGACGGCAAACACAGGACCGATATCGCTCGTCATTAAGATGGTTCCCGATTCTCCGGGCTGAGTCGTTCTTGCTTCGGCAATAAACACAGCTCCCATCTCCAAGTACTGCGAAATGGAATTGTTACGATTGACATCAAGCACAATCGCTGGCCCCTGGGGTTGTCCAAATTTCCAAGCATTGTTTTTCGAAGGATCTTCTGACTGATCCGGATCGGTGATCTCGGGTGGTGCGGGTGGTACGCTACCAATGAAGAGCGTGTTGCTGAGGGGCATTTGCATGGGAGAGCATTGATCGAAGATGATGAGATCGTAGTTTGAGTCCAACGCTGCGGCTTGGTATTTGGGATCGGACAAGAAAGTGGGGGGTTCGGTTTGGACCGCAGCGATCTGTTGAACTCGACCGGTCTGCAAGGCCGTTTCTAAGGCGTTGTTTCCAGGAGATACCAGCAAGACGTTAATCTGTTTTTTGGGTCGGATCGCTGCATAGGCGACGTTATCGACTTGGAGCGAGTCAGGGTAGTCGAGTGTTAATTTAAGTTTGCCCTCATCGGTATCCGTCAATTCAAATAGGATTCCAGTCTCTTGACCGGGTTCTACGGTCCCCGTGGAAGCGTCGAGCAATTTGCCATCGAACTCGAGCGAGGCAGTGAAGTCGACTTTTTGTTCGCCACTATTAAAGATGCGGGCGAATGCCTCCAACTTGCTTTCTTTATCCTCATTGCGTTGCACTGCAAAGCTCAGAATTCCAAGATTTTCCGTTTTTGGTTCGCCAATCGGTATGTATTCGATTTTTAGTTTGCCAACATCGAAATCACCAAGGTCCCCAAACGCTCCGTCGCTCAGAAGGTAGGCGGTCGCAGGGATCGCGTCCGCTACCATAATGTCGCTGAGGTTGTCGAAGCTGGAGCGTCCTGGATTGGCTAGTCCTGCGGCGGCTCTGAGTGCTTCGCTCACATCGGTACCACGCGAGGTCGGTTCAATGGTATCGACCGCCTTTAGCAATCGATTGCGATCGGTCGTAAATCCTTGCCGGACATCGGCTCGGTCGGAAAATGCGATAACCATTCCAACATCGTCTGCGGAAGTATCGGCGAGCAGTTCGCGTACCTTCTTCTTTGCTATTTCTAATCTCGAGGGTTCGACGTCGGTCGCCTGCATACTGGCGGAGTTGTCGATGATGTAAATACGGCGTTCTCCGACTCTATTTTGGCCGCTCCATCCTGGCCGCAAGCAAGCCAATATGAGCAAGGCCAAAAAAAGCAATTGCAAGTACAGCAGCAAGTTCTTTCGGAGCCGCTGCCAAATGCTATTTACGTGAACATCTTCCAAGGTCTTACGCCATAGCAGCGTGCTTGGTACCGACAGTTCACGGCGTTTCAATTTCAGGAAGTAGAGGCTTAGGACTGCCGGGGGAACCGCCAATATCACCAGCCACTGCAAAGGCCCGAGGGCGCTGATCCAATTCATCGAACGAGTCCTTTGGTCCGAAGGTATTCATTGACGAGCACATCAGCATCCTGATCGCTTCTAGCAGGCACATAAGAGATCGAGCGTTTGTTACAAAACGCTTTGGCCTGTTCGATAAATGCCGCAAGTGTTCGTTGGTAGCGATTGAGAAGGCCAGCGGAGACCGAGATCTCGCGCTGGTCACCGTCCTCGCAATCCACTAACTTCAAGTCCCCTTTCGCTTCGGGTGATAATTCCTCAGGGCTCAGGATGTGAATCAAGAAGATATCCATCTCGCGGGCTACCAGCATTCGCATGGCGGACTCATAGCCCTCTTTGTTCATCAAATCGGTAATCACGACCACGATCCCCTTACCCGTATTCTTCATGCAGAACCTTTTGATCGACTCGGCCATAGTCGTAGCGGACGTCGTACAGGCAATAGAATCTAGGTGTCCCAATAATCTATGCGCAGACGACTTGCCTCGAATCACGACTGGGCTTGCCGAAGTTTCGAAACTGGAGACGGACACGCGATCGCCTCGACACAAACCGATATAAGCGAGGCTTGCCGCGATCTGCTTGGCAACAAAGAACTTGCTCGGTTCGCCGAAATCCATCGACATGGAGTCGTCCACGATCGTATAAAAATGGAGATCCTCTTCTTCGAGAAAGATTTTGAGATAAAGTCGATCCATCCTGGCGAAAAGGTTCCAGTCGATGAATCGCAAGTCATCGCCGTTAACATAATTCTTGAAGTCCGCGAACTCGACACTCTGTCCTTTACGTTTGCTGCGACGTTCGCCTTTCATGCGCCCCCGAAAGATCTTGCGGCTAACAAGCTCCATGCGTTCCAGTTTTGCCATCGTCTCTGCTGAAAGCAAATTGGACGATGGTTTCGATGACTTGATCGAAGAACTCTCTGCCATGAGCAACCATATGTTGAGGGGCGTGAATAAGGATCGCTCGCAGTTTACCAAGAAATACCCTCCGTTGCCTACATGCAACGGGCCGATTGTGCGAATCGGAGCCAGAACCTGGCCCTCCCCAACCAAACGGGCTGTTTGGGGGCTCGACGAGACGATTCGCGATTAATAAAAGGGCTGGGTCACTCTCGGCAAGCTCGGAAAGAGTGACCTACTCGAGAGTGAACTACTGGACTGTAAGGCCGTCGTTTCGGTTTTGGATCCAGGTCCTTACTTCGGGGAGTTTTCCGTACGCAAAGGCGAGTAAGGCGAGTGGGTGAACGGTTGGCTTATCGATTCCTTGTTCCATTTGCAGCTTGCACGAGGTGCATTCGGTGCTCCCGATTTGGGCGGTCGTCTCTTGCATTTTGCTGATCAATCCCCATCCGACGCGCAAGCTGGTTCGGTAGGTTTGCTTTCGCATCCCATAGGTACCCGCCATCCCGCTGCAGCCTGCATCTGCATGCTGGACAGAAAGGCCCGGAATGAGTTTTAGTAATCGCATCCCGCTGTGGTTTTGATCGAGTGCCCGCAAGTGACATGGAGTGTGGTAGATAACTGTGGTTGTCAACGGCTTCATGTCCAATTCAAGTTCGTTGTTGGAATGCATCTGATACAGATATTGGCCGGCGTCCCAAGTGTTGGCTGCAACGAGCTTGGCGTCTTCGTTGTCGAGTATCTGAAGATACTCAAATTTCAAACAGAGCGCTGCGGTTGGTTCCGTGGTAACAATTTGGTACCCTTGTCTAACCGCTTCAGCCAGTTGGCGGATCTGAGGGGCGATCATGCGTCGGACCTTTTCAATGTCTCCCATGACTATTTTTGTCATGAAGGTGACGGTCTGCCAAGCAGGCACGTACACCTCCACGTTTTGATGCTGCAGGACTTCCACCAATGCGATGCCGACGAGAGGATTGTTCCAATTCGCATAGTGGTCCAC
>JBBRGW010000409.1:0-3951 GCA_038223525.1 Pirellulales bacterium | reverse complement strand
GATTTTTGGCTTCCAGTTCTTGTTCAGAAATCGTTTCTGCGCTTTCGTTTCCCAAACGTCCCCATCGCTCTCGAGCTTCGAATTGCTCGTCAAGCCAGATATCGCTATCCGTTACGTTTGCGCCGCGCGCAAGCGCCTTGCGATGGATAGCGTGATCGGACGATACCACGGTTAGATTTTTGGGCGCGGAGTGACTGCGTATCTCGGTTTGAATCAATTCATCTGCCGAGTTCCAGTCGCGAGCAAACACGATTTGGATCCCGTGATACGCATACTTGTCGGGCAGTCCCAGCGGCGCCTTCTTGGCATCGAACACGATCATGGTCTGATCTCGCATGGACACGTCGATAAGATCTAACAGCAAATGCAGCAATCGCCCTCTTGCAGCACGCAATGCACTCTGGCCGTCCAACTTGCGATCGACAGACGTGCTCTCGAACATCAAGTTGTAGCCATCTATCAATAAGCGGATGGAACCCATTTTAGGTACGATTGGCCAATCGGCTTTTGCGATACCCGTACAAAAAATAGACGGCGAGTCCAACCAAGCACCACACTCCGAATCGCAGCCAATTCAAGTGTCCGATCCCGGCGATCAAATAGAGGTTGGTAATCACTCCGAGGACGGGAATGAGGGACCAGCGGCGGATCCAAGTCATAACAGCCAACACCAAAAATACGCTAAAGAAGACAAGGTATGGAAACTTTTCCCACGACCAATCGCGGGTCAGATCGTGATTGAGAGGCATCGATCGCATGAATACGGCAAACATAACCAATAGGACCGGAACAACATACTGCCCGTTAATGTAGGGTACTTTAAAGCCAGAACGCACGACGGTACTACCGCTTTTTTTGGTCTCAGCTCGATCGATCGCATTGAGCTGCAGAATTCCCCCACACACCAAAACAAACGCAAAGAGCGTTCCGATCGAACAGAGATCCATCACGATTTGCGAATTCAGGAAGATCGTTGGGATTGCGACTGCGATCCCGGTTACGACGGTCGAAAAAGCTGGCGTTTTGAATTTTGGATGGATTTGCGCAAATTGCTTCGGTAGCAGTCCATCGCGAGCCATACTCATGAAGATGCGAGGCTGTCCGAGTTGAAATACCAGAAATACACTCGCGACCGCGACCACGGCGCTCAATGAAATAATGCCAGACAACCAGTCCAGGTGATGCTTCGTAAAGACAATTGCCAATGGATCATCGACATTGAGCTCCTTGTAGCTCACCATCCCGGTCAATACGAACGCGAGGATCACATACAGGATGGTACAAATGCCGAGAGTGAGAAGCGTTGCTAGCGGTAGATCGCGTTTCGGGTTCTTGCACTCTTCAGCGGTGGTGGAGATTGCATCAAAACCAATGTAGGTGAAGAAGACGGCCGCGATACCTTGCAAGACGCCTGTCGCGCCGTTGGGTGCAAATGGGATCCAGTTTGAAGGAGTCACGTAAAAGGCGCCGATAAGGATCACCCCGATGACAACAGTCAGTTTCAAGAAGACCATCGCATTGCTTGCACGCTTGGACTCTTGGATGCCGATATACACCAGAGTGGTTATGATCACATTGATCGCCAGAGCGGGCAAATCCAAGATCAATCGTAAGCCAGCTAGCCGAGGAGCACTTTCCCAGATCGACAACAGAGCGGCGTCGTATTCAGGAGTCCGGATAGTGTCCGCCGCATTGCCCGCTGCCTCGGCGCAGGAATAATAGTCGGTTTTTAGCCAGCCGGGGAGAGGCATGTGCAAACCCTCGAGAATATTCGAAAAATAGTCCGACCACGAAAAAGCGATGGTGCTATTCCCGATCGCGTATTCCATTAAAAGATTCCATCCAATAAGCCACGCGATCAGTTCTCCAAACACGGCATACGAGTAGGTATAGGCGCTGCCGCTGACAGGGATTCGAGAAGCGAACTCGGAATAGCATAGCGCTGAGAACAAACAGGTTACTGCCGTCAACAAAAAGAGCAAACTGACAGCGGGACCACCGTCCGCAGCTGCTTTTCCCAACGTCGTAAAGATCCCGGCCCCAACAACCGCTGCAATACCAAAACAGGTCAAGTCGAGCAGGTTGAGGCTCTTGACCAGCGAGGTTCCAGCGGTATCCCGATCTCGCGATTCTTGATGCAGTTCCTCAACGCTCTTCTTGCGAAAGATGCGGTCCAAAAAAGATCCTGTGCTCATGCCCGTGTTGCCGTTTCGCAGAATAGAACTAGCTGATCAATTCGTCTTTTTAGCGTTTGACGTTCTGGAGGAAACGATCACAAAGCTGCTGAATATTATCAATGCCAGCCAGACCATTGCAAACCCGTATGCCCTGCCAACGGAAACTTCTTCACCAAATAGAAAAACTCCGAACAGGAATTGGAGAGACGGGGCTATGTACTGTAACATACCCATAGCTGCCATCGGAACACTTTTTGCAGCTGCGGCAAAGAGAACCAACGGCAAGGTCGTAATTGGGCCGCCAAGCATCAAAAGTCCCCATGTGGCGGGCGTACGAGGTTCGCTTCCGGCGTTTACGTTGGCAAAGTAAGCCAATGCAATCAAAGTAATCGGGGTCAGGATAGCGGTTTCCATTCCAAGACCGGCCACCGCAGGCATGGTTGTTTTCTTCTTGGCTGCGGCGTACAAGGCAAACGAAATAGCAAGCGTGATCGCAATGAAAGGAAATTGACCGGTCTGAACCGTCATTGCAAAGACACCCAAGGCTGCTATCGAAACTGCTAGCCACTGGACAGGATGCAGTCTCTCTCCAAAAAAAAGAACACCCAGGAGCACGTTGAGCATCGGATTGATGAAGTATCCGAGGCTGGTTTCCACCACGTATTTATTCTGAACCGCCCATATAAAGACCAACCAATTGATGCTGATGAGAATTGACGCTATCGTGCAAAGAGCGAGCCTTTTCCGATCTCGCAACACTGCCTGGATCTGTGGCCATTGCCCGCCCAAGCTGACTATCAATAACAAGGTCACAAAGGACCAAAGGATTCGATGGCAGATGATCTCAAAAGAATTGACCCCTCGCAGCAGCTTCCAATACAAAGGGAAAACGCCCCAGAGAATGTAAGCCGCAACGGCCTGTAGATATTGCAAAGCAAGCCTAACCCTTCAACTTGCCATCGAGAGCGAGCTGATGGAAGAAGTGCGGGGTTGTCTCTTGATTTTTGAGAAGCCAATCGATCGAAGGCTCGTTGTTCATGGCTTTAGCAATCGCCTTGGTGGTGGCCTCGCGATTGGTTTTGAAGAGAAGTTCTGGATCGTATTCGACGTCGACGATTGACGGGTCGAGCCAAACCGAAACGATGATCCCTAAATCGTCCGCCTTGTTCTTTGGAATGTGCCCTGCACGCACTGCATCGAGAACACCATGAGCAATCGCCGCTTGGACGGTGCCCATCAAAATGTTGGTATAAAGCGAGTTATTGACGGTCACTTTGCTGACCATGACGGTAGCCGGCTTCACTTGCACATCGCTATTGAGAATTGCGAAGACCTTGGTGTGGCCCTTGACTTGATTGCCGATCAACTGCGCGATCGCATAGCCGACGGGTCCATCCAATTCACCTATTACAATTTCGGGCTCGGCGGCGGACCAAGCTGGTTCGGCTTCCACGAGCGCCTCGCCGGTCCGCATTACGATGCGTCCGGTCGCTTTGGTCTTGGTCTTAGAGGAGGCTTTCTTTTTCTTGGCCATGTTGGATTCTCAGTTGGATACTCAAGGATAAATCTGGTCGCGAATTGGGTACCAGAAGGAAAGAAATGTAATGTAGCCTCGCTCGCTGCGATATTCCAATCCCGAGAATGGGACTGCACCCAGAAAAAAGTTTAACCCCGAGTCGCCGTAAGCGGCTCGGGGTTAAAAAACGGAGAGGACAGGATTTGAACCTGCGGTAAGAATTTCTTCCTACGCCGAATTAGCAATCCGGTGCTTTCG
>JBBRGW010000408.1:0-3968 GCA_038223525.1 Pirellulales bacterium | reverse complement strand
CCAAAAGCACGAGTTCCACTCGCACGCCCTGTAAACCTATCCAAAGGATCGCGTACGGCCAAACGACGGGTGCGATAACCGTGGTGAGCGAAAAGGCAAAACGCCGCGAACTGGCATCGACAGTATTGATGAATACCACGCAAACAACAATGTTCAAGTAGATAGCAGCCGAAACCAACATCGGGATCGCAAGCGTGACTTGCATACTACTATTGAGTAGACGGTACAAACCCAATCCACTGATCAGCCAATAGCCGAAAGCAACACCTGAGCGGGAAATGCAACCGACTAAGAAGTGGAAAACAAGTCGGCGATTGGACCACGGAAGGTTAGAAAAATGCGCCAGCAAAGGAACCCGTGATGCATCTAGATAAGGATCCTTCCATCTTAAAAAGAAGACTGCAAACATCGCGATCAGCGATTCCATCACTAGAAAGGAGTTGACATCGGTTGCGACAAAACGCATGGCGAAAAGATGGAAAACGAGACTGGCGATTGCACCCAAAAAAGCCGTTCCAAGCCAGCTCCATACGCTCGCCTCATACATTCGAAACGGATAAAGTCCGACATAACTCCCTTTGCGAAAGACTAAACTGCGAACATCGTTGCCGTCTCGTTTTTGGGCAGTTCGCGATGAAGCTGTTCGTTCCCGAACACGCGAGACCAGATCGTTCGCATTCATAGCTGTTCAAAGAACCCCTGCAACGACTTTTCGCCGTTCGATGCTTCGCGGATTTCGTCAATGGTTCCGTGGGCGACCATTCGGCCTCGATTTAGCACGACAATGTAGTCCGCAAAGGTCTCTGCGATCTCCAAAATTTGGGTGGTATAGATGACGATGTTGCCTCGATGTGTTGCCTCGCGTGCATGTTTTCTAAATGCTTTCATCCCCAATGGGTCGACACCGGAAGCAAAAGGTTCGTCGATCAACCACAACTCCCGATCCAGTGCAATTATGGCGGCCATCGCCATCTTGGTTCGCTGTCCTCGCGACAATTGGGTGGTTGGCAGGAACTCGCATTCCACCAATGAAAACTCCAGTAACAGATCGTAGATCTGCTCTTCGATTCCGTCCGGTAGGTACGCATACGCGTCCAAAGTGGCTGCGATTTGCGCGAGCATGTCCATGTTTTGGAATCCGAAAGGGGAGTCAGGAATCCAGTGCAATCTACGCCGCAACTCCATGCGATCGCGAGCTAACAATTCTCCATCAATCAGAATTTTTCCTTGGGATAGCATCACTTCAGTAGCTAGACACCGAAGCAATGTACTTTTACCCGCACCGTTGACCCCAATCACCGCGACCAAGCTGCCCGGTTCGATGACTAGGTTAATGTCCTCGAACGCGGTATTCCCCCAATACCGCTTGGTTGCTGATTCGAATTCAATGCGCATAACAGGTTACCTCAATTAAACAATCTACGACCTATTTTGAGAGCGTCAGGGCACTAGCCCAATCGCACACTTTCAAGTTTCGTGAACCGACGGCGCTAGCCGCGGGCTGCAGTTTTTTCAAGTTTCGTGAACCGACGGCGCTAGCCGCGGGCTGCAGTTTTGTCAGCGATTTGATCCATTCCAGCCCGAAGCTAGTCACAAGTTCCTGCCCGAAGCTAGCGCTTACGGTTTACAACTCTTACAAAAACTTAGGCGCTCTTTTTTCTGCGAACGCCAGCAGTCCCTCCTTGGAAGCCTCGGTGCTACAGGCGGTCGCCATAATGGCTGCTCCGCTGAACAATTGCGACAACACTGTCTCGCCTATCATCTCATTAAGCAACCGCTTGCTCAACTGAATCGACTCGGCCGCCCCCGAAGCGATTTCCGTCGCCAAACCATTTGCCTTTGCCCAGACCAACTCAGGTTCAACGACTTGGTGCACAATGCCCAGCCGAAGCGACTCGGTTGCATCCAGTTGTTCGCCGCCAAGAAGCATTCTGGCAGCGACGCCCGCACCGCAACGAAACGAAAGCAAGGGCGCAACCAAACCTGAGACTTGGCCATATTTTGGGCTGGCTAACTCAAATCGGCAATTCGGACTTGCGATGACCAAATCGCTGGCCAACGCCAACGCCATCCCCATTCCGTAGACCGGTCCATCGATGGCCGCGATGATCGGTTTCGGAAATCGCAACATCACTTCGATCAGTTCCTGCAAATCCGAGACAACTTCTTGCCATTGCTCAAACGGCTCCTTCTCCTTTGCGATTTCGCCCCATTCTTTCAAATCCACTCCAGAACAAAACACTGCACCGGAGGAGGTGAGGATGATGGCACGCACCGATTTTTCGCGGTGAAAATCCGCAAAGGCTTGAATCAATTCTGCAACCATGGCGCGCGAAAGCGCGTTGCGATTGCTAGGTTGATCCAAAATAATGGTGCCGCTCGGGGGTTGTTTCAGTTGCCTTAGCATTGTAGACCTCTTTACACCGCGTCCGCGTTAGGGATGCGATATCCAGCACGGTATTCGCGGGTCAGCAGGGCGTTCGCATCGGCATTGCCTGGGAAAGTCTCCGAGATGGGATCCAATTTGAGTCGCGGCCCGACTTGAATCTTGTAGTCTTCGACTTTGTTGGTCGCCAGATGTTCGGCGGTGCGCTGCCAGCACTCTGGGAAATTCGCGGGGCCTTGTATGCTCTTAAGCTCCGCTGCCACATCCTTGCCTGCGATCGACTTGCCTAAACGCAACGAAATGTTAGCGATATGGCAAAGCGCGCTGGAAAGATGCCCTTCTTCAACGTCCGCGTTAAGGATCTTATGATCCCGTTTACGTACCGCTTCTTGGAAATTGTTGTAATGATGGTGGTCGCCCCCACCGGAGAATTGTTTGAACGCTTTGCCCTCCAGATCAAAGGCTGTCCCCGTATCGTACGATGTCATGACGACATAGCCTTTGGTTCCCTCAACGATGATTCCGACCATGGCCCCTTTGTAGTTCTCAGTCGGGAGACCGCGCACTTCGAATACAAGTTGCTTGGTACCAAACTCGTGCATTACAATTTGAGTATTAGCGGTTTCGCCAGCATCCTCGTAGCTCAATCTTCCCCCGAGCGAGAACGTTCGATCGCAAACTTGCTTCGCGTTGAGTGCCCAACGGCAAAGGTCCATTTGATGGATACCTTGATTGCCTAGGTCGCCATTCCCGTACGCCCATTGCCAGTGCCAATCGTAATGAAACTGCTTGCGTGTGACCGGCAAAATCGGTGCGGGACCTGACCAAAGATCGTAATCGACGTTTTCTGGCACAGCGTAGTCCCCTTTAGGACCAATCGAGGCGCGACGTTTGTAGCATAGCCCGCGGGCCACGTTGACCTCGCCGATGCCACCTGAATGGATAAACGCCATCGCATCGCGCATGCCTGGATTCGATCGGCACTGAGTACCAGTTTGCACGATCCGGTTGTGCTTCCTTGCTACCTGTACGAGTCTTCGGCCCTCAGTGACGTTATGCGATACCGGTTTCTCAACATACACATCCTTGCCCGCTTGAACGGCCCAGATCGCTCCTAACGAATGCCAGTGATTGGGGGTCGCAATACTAACGGCATCGATTGCATTGTTCTCAAGCAACATTCGAACGTCTTTGACCCATACCGGCTTGCGACCATTTTGTTTTTCGCCTGCCACTTCGCACGAGCCTTGACCGGCCCGTTCATCGCAATCGCAAATGTGAGTTACCTCAGTACCTTTCTTGCCTGCGAATCCGCCGATGTGCGATTGTCCGCGGCCCCCTGCACCGATAACCGCCACACGAATGGTATCATTGGGACCAACGCGCGGAGATTTGTCATCGTCCGCTTGCGCTTGGTTTGCAAATCGCGATTGAAAAGCCATTGCAGTCGCCGTTGCGAGCATGCTTTGTTCCAAAAAATGACGACGTGTCGAACGACCCATAATTGCCTCATCAGTGCGGGAGAGAATAGAATGTGAAGCGTCGATTGTATCAAACCATTTTGGCATATGTCGAGCAATTC
>JBBRGW010000407.1:0-3980 GCA_038223525.1 Pirellulales bacterium | reverse complement strand
GGAATCGGAAGCGGATTGGGATCGAGCCCATAGTTTTTTGGAAGCCGCAGGCGATGATTTATCCTGGCAACGCCTCGCCCAACTGGCCGAAAGAAATTTCTCCGTTCGGTAGGCTCTTTTGTTTTACTGACGCGACTTCCAAACAAGTGCTTGATGGCATCCACTCTTTTGCTCGTCCCAACTTCATTCGAGTGGGACTGCTTCTCAAAGCCGTTCTTTGACCAAATCAAACGGTCCAACATTGCGATTAAGCTATGCGGATTCGGTCCAATCGTTTCGGCTATCCAAACAACACAATGGATTACTCGTCTCTCTCCCGACCAAGTGCTGCTGGCGGGAATCGCGGGTGCTTTGAGTACGAAAATCAAGGTCGGGTCTGCGATGGAGTTCGATGAAGCCATTTGTTATGGGATCGGCGCAGGTTCAGGGGACGGCTTTCTTTCGGCCAGCGAGATGGGCTGGAAACAGTGGCCCGATTCGCCAGAGATTTCAGACATCATCCCTTTGAACTCAAGGTCGAATCCAACGAGAACGAGATTGGCATTGTTAACTTCCTGCGCTGCATCAGCCAAACCGCAAGACGTTCAGATGCGAGTCGACAAGTACGCCAACGCCATCGCCGAAGACATGGAGGGGTTTTCCGTTGCGGCAGCTTGTCGGTTTGCGGGAATTCCACTTAGAATCGTTCGAGGAATTTCCAACCTTGCCGGCGATCGAAACAAAACAAACTGGCGAGTTCATGACGCGATGGGCGCTGTCGAAAAATGGATCCTCGAGGAGTACTACCAATGAGCCGACCCATTCGACTGGCGATTTCCACTTGCCCCAACGATACCTTTGCCTTCCATGGTTTGATGCATCGCAAAGTAGATTGGCGTGGACTCGAATTTCAAATCGAGCTTCTCGATATCCAACAACTCAACTTGCGAACCTTCGCAGGTGATTTCGACGTTGCCAAGATTAGCTTCCATGCGGCGCTTTCGCTTACCGATCAAATGGTGGTCTTGCCAAGCGGTTCAGCACTAGGCTTTGGCGTGGGACCATTGCTGCTTGCCGCGAAAGACGGGGACAAACCCGTTGCTGTCTCGCAATTGACTTTGTGTCCAGGCCAACACACGACTGCAACGCTCTTGTTTAACCTGTTTTACTCACACACCTCTCGCGTAGATCAAGTCGTCTTTTCAGAAATCATGCCGCGACTACAGAAGCGGCAAGCAGATTTTGGGGTCTGCATTCATGAGGGAAGATTCACTTGGCAGAGCGAGGGATTGCATTTGGTAGAGGATCTCGGCACTCGCTGGGAAGTAGAAACTCACTGCCCGCTGCCACTAGGCGGTATTGTCGGCGCAAGATCGCTCGGTCGCTCGACGTTGGAGACGATTCATGCAGTCATTCACGACTCGCTGCAATACGGTATGGCCCATCGGGATGAAACGTTCACTACCATGCGCCATTATGCCCAGGAGGTTGACGATGCAGTGCTGATGCAGCATGTAGACTTGTATGTCAACGAATGGACTATCGATCTGGGGCAGGTTGGCCAAACGGCCTTAGACGAGTTGTCGAAACGAGCACAGCAAATCGGGCTGATCGCAAACGGGGCAAAGAAACTAGAGATTCTCATCGTAGGTCACTCTCGCCAAGAGTGACACTCGCAGAGCGCATCGAAGCTCGGTTCGCGTGCCGTCTTTACCTCGTTACAACCAAGTTCATGCAATCGCTTTGTGATCGCCGGAGACAGGCTAAGCCACCGTTGATTGCGGCTGCACTCGCCGAGCAATGCGACTGTCTGACTTGCAATGTTTTTGCTAGTCACGACGATAGCGTCAACCTCGCCGTCGCGACAACGCTCTATCAATCGGTTTGGTATCGAACTGGCGGGCACTTGCCGATAGATGTCCATTGCATCTACCACCCCTCCAGCTTGGGACAACCGATCCATGGCTTCGGTCTCCCCATCCGGGTTTCGGACGAACAAAAATCGTTTGCCAACGCATTGGTGAATCAATAGATCGACTAACGAATGGGCGTTAGGTATTTGCGGCAACATGTCGCAGTTCATGGAATGTTTTGCAATCGCGGCAGCACTCGAGGCACCAACGGCTGCTAGTTTGCTGTTGTACAAACTCCGACCATCCTTGCCGAGCGCATGAAGTCGCGAAAAGAAACCATCGACCCCTACGGTACTGCTGAAGACAATCCAGTCATATCGCGAGAGACTCTGCAGGGATTCATCCACGCTGCGCCACTCGCTTGGCGATTCAATGGTCATTACGGGACATTCGATGACTTCAGCACCCAACTCGGCAAATTTTTTGCTGAGAACTCGTCCGCTATGTTCCGGGCTAGTGATCCAAACGCGTTTGCCGAACCATGGCCTAGCGGAAAACCAATCGGACGGCTTCGCCATCCGAATGACTTCCCCGACAATGCTAATGATCGGGGGCTTGAGATCCGGCATCGATGCGATCGTGGCAGCCACCGTTCCGAGTTCACAACCGATGACTTGTTGATCGGGCCAAGAGCAACGGCGGATGATTGCAACGGGGGTCGATGCAGGTTTGCCTGCTTCGATGAGTTTGCTGCTCCAGCGCGCCGCCGTGTTCACTCCCATGTACAAAACCAGCGTACCAGGGAATCTTGCGAGCGCGTGCCAGTCGAGCGACTCTTCGGCATCTTCGCTCCCATCTGCAGGTTGCAATCGGGCAGTGACCAACGCCACGGCAGAGGACCAATCTCGGTGCGTGATCGGGATACCAGTGAATGCACTAGCGGCTAGGGCAGCTGTAATACCCGGTACGACTTCGTAAGGAATCCGCTCTAAAATTAGCCGATCGATCTCCTCGGCGGTGCGCGCAAAGATGGCTGTATCTCCCCCTTTGAGCCTCGCCACCGACCTGCCCATTTTTGCCAGTCGCACGACTTCGTCATCGATCTGAGTTTGGCTCCAATTGCCTCCATTTCCATTCTTTCCAACGCAAATCTTTTCTGCATTTTTGCTCGCGTAGTGAAGCAGTGCTTCGTTTGCCAAACCGTCGTATAATATTGCATCTGCGCGTCCAATAAGCTCCGCGCCCCGAACCGTAATCAAGCCTGGATCACCCGGCCCAGCGCCAATGAGATAGACCATTGCTGGCCGGCACGAGTTCACTTCAAGACTCCGTGTGGCTTTTGTGTCGGAGTGGACGCGATAACCAGGGAACGCCGTTTATCTATCCAAAACCGGACTTCAGGCAATGTGAATGCAATGTTTCGAAGGATTTCGACTGTGATCGCGTTGGTTGCGAGTACGTGCGACAGATTGGGAAGTTCGTCTAGGCACTGCCAAAACTCTGTCGACACTTTCGAACCCTGCAGGTCTAGCACGGACAGGTTCGGAAATAGCGCGAGAGTGTTCAGAAAATTCTCTTGAATCGAAACGTCTCTTGCAACGATAACTCGGATCGCGCCACGTCGGTCCGTCGAGATGATCTTGTGCGGATTTGAGGCGAATCGGTCTATGTTCGCTTGATCCAAAATCGCATAGGCATTTACACTGCATGGGGAAAGAAATAGTCCGTCGTTCTCTTCGACTACGCTGAGCGAAGCCGGTTGATTCTTTTTGGAAACCATCAGTGTTACGATCAGAAACACATAGGCCATCAACATGAAAAGCAATGCGGACTGATGAAGTCCCTCGGCGTAGTTACGCCCACCGGTAGCAAAGACGATACCCGAAGTGGCCATTGCAATGACCGTGGTCGCCGAAGCGCATGCGACAGCGATTTTGGTCAGGCTTATGGTCGATCTTCTTCGATTGCCCATTCAGATCAGGCTTCCGCAAGTTTTCGAAGGACGGTTGGCAGAATACCGCCGTTGCGATAGTAATCGATTTCGACAGGTGTATCGATACGCACCAGGGCTTCGAACGTCTGCTTGGTCCCGTCTGGCTTGGTGGCCACGACTTGGACCAAGCTCCTCGGTTGTAACTGATCGTCGAG
>JBBRGW010000406.1:0-4067 GCA_038223525.1 Pirellulales bacterium | reverse complement strand
AAAGTAGACAGGTACGCAGACGAACAATGCCAAGTTAAAAGCAAGAACACGGATCCGAAATTGTTGGTCGTCTCCCGACATGCGCTGCAACCAAGTAGCCCGCTCGGGCCCGAGTGCGTTATTTCCGAGTTTTTTGAACTCAGCCATGATGTTCCCTATTGCCCTAGTGTCCTTTCGGCAGAATGGATCCTATACGATGTATTTCTCAAGCTAAATCACAGATTATTTAAGCCTTCGAAAGCGTAAGTCGGGATTCAGAAATCGGGCCTACTCCTCGAAGAATCCATGTGCAATCGCAGTGCAGCGACCAAGAAGTGGTGGTTTTTCTGTTTCCACCCGCACAACCCAATCCATTCGGGGCCAAGCGATTGTGCACTGTCGGTGTTGTTTAACCCAACAAGTCGAGATTCGAGATCCCAAGCCTTAAGCCTTAAGCCTTAAGCCTTAAATTCCCCATTAATAGCCGGCCTGCGTTATACGCTTGCTTTAGCAGTTGGCTCCAATAGTTCGCATCGTGATACTCTCGCAATAATCGCAAGAGTTTTGCTCGTTCCGCATCCGGGAGCGCTTCTAACATAACTGGCACCAATGACTCTATCACGTTGTGCGTTGCGCCAGTGCTTAGACAGACTGGCACGATACGCTCGCTGCCGATCTTCAAGTCGATTTCTAAAGAGTGGACGCAACTCGAAATGTTCTGAGCTTTGATCGATTTTTCGTCGCGTAAATCGTAGGGTGGATTCCATTCAGCAAATGGGCGAAGTTGATCGATATGCGATAGTGCAACCACCAAGGGTGGAAACGCCCTTTTATGGTTGTTCGCAAACCGCGAGCGAAGTTCATTGAGCAATTGTTGGTCAGGCCCACGGGCAGCCGTGGTCGCGGAACAGACCATGATGACCAAATCGCATTTCATGAATTCAGCGTCCAATTGCTCCATTGCACGGCGATTTTCTTGGCCACCAAAACCTTCGGTATCAAAGAGGATCGCGCTAGGCATCCCCTCGCGATTAAGAACATAGCGGTTGATTCCCTGCGTGCATGGCAATACATCCGTTGCCGCTCGGACTTCACCGAACAGTGCGTTTACCAAGCTGGACTTTCCTGCCTTGGCTTGTCCGAGCAAAATGATTCGCAACGGCTCCTGCTGTTGATCGCTTCGGTGCTCTTGTGCACGTGCCATATCTGCTTGCGATTTGGGAGAACGAAACTCTTGGAACTCCCGTTCGTGAATCGCGAGCTGCCCGCTATAGAGTTCAATGGCATACTCGCCTGCGCGTCGAATTGCAAAGCCGATCGCCCAGCGTTTCGCTTCCTCGAATGCCGTGACGCTCAACTCTCCAATCATATTGTCGTTGGCTTCTTTGAAGGCTCCGGAAATAGGATTCATAGCAAACCGGATCAATCGGTAGCCCAATCGCCATGGACTCGCACTCGAAGTGATTGAAGCGGTACTGTTCCATACGTAAACCAGCTGCTCGATTTGGCGAATGGTGAGCATATGCGAACCTGGTACATGGCTCTTGGCCGCCAATCGCAAATCACAAATCACATGCTCTGCAATCAGCATCGCGTCGGGTACCGTGATTTCAAGCGAGGGTTTTTGGGTACTTCGCCCGAAACGCATGGCCACCGTGTCAAAGAGTTCGATGGTGACTTCTTTCCAGGCCTCTTGATCCTCGAACTCAGGAGGGTTTGCTTCGACTCGCAATGCAAGCGTCTCGACTGCATCCCTTGCCCCTTGTTCGCCAGCCGCTCCGAGCGATTTGATCGCAATTCGAATCGCTTTGCGTTTCTTTGCTTGAAACAACCGATCGACATTCCACCCCAACAAGGTCAAGAATGCCGCTGCTATCGCAAACCCAGTCAGAAGTTTTCTTTCATACAACCACCAACAGCCTGCGCCCATCAGAACCAGATAGGGAACCAAGCACAGGGTGGCGACGAGCGCGAATCGAAGTTTCCAACGGAGCATGTTGGCGTCACTGGCTGCTTGTGGTTTTTGGGTTCGGCGAACGGCTTCCGTGTTTCAAATACTCGGTGAAACGCCGTCGACCCTCGGTCAGTTCTTTCGAATAAAACGATCGAAGCTGGTCGGCATTCGGAGTAGCGCCTCGTTTGAGTTGAGCAAAATACCAGCATAGCGTGCAGCCGAGGGCATAAGTGGTTGCGGCATTGTAAGCCGCGCCAAAAATACTACCGAAAACCGGCACCAATTTCGAAAGTAAGCTTCGTACAAAACGGGCCAACATGCTCCCTCCAATCGCAGTTCCAAACTCGGTCATCAATTGGCGAGTTAGGGGCTGTCCATAAATCGAGGAGATCGCATGGAACATCTTCGCTTGGATCCCGATGACTATAGGAATATCGACCAACGGCCAAGGAACGGCCCCGGCTCCGCCTGCTGCAACGCTATACGAGATGATGTGTTTCCAAGCGGTCGAGTAATAGATGTCTCCCAATTCCGATTGAAGCTCGGGCTGAGTTTCCAGCATGGATCGTAAACCCTGCGGGAATTCTTCCTCGATTGCTGTCCATAGTGAATCCAATCCATAGTTGGCAGGTTCCAATTGATCGTCAGGCAGTGTCAGATCGACCGCGACAAATCGCTTCGAAAACTTCGCGAAGTCCCTTCGTTGATGTTTCAGCGATCGCACCAAGTTGCTGGCGATGCTATCCGGCCAAGGTTGCGTATCAAAGGGATAGGGTATGACGTGTGGATCAGTTCGTTGTTCATATCCTTCATGGAGCGATGTTTGCACTACGATGACTGGCCAGCTAGGTCGTTTTTTGAGGATGGTCTCTAGCACATCGAGAACCGGCTTCTGAGCATGGTCCATGCCTTTGATCACGACCATCACCAAATGAGCGTGCTCTTGGCAATACTCCAAATCTTCCGTCGGATTATAACCAGCTTCGCCCAATCCGCGAGTATCCAAAAAACGGAGCAAGCAACTTGCTTCATCTGGAAATGCGTACAGGCTTGCTGTCCGAGTGCAGGGCTGGAAGCCGTTGCCTATCTCCGCATTGCTGCTCCCGGTGATCGCACGAACAATAGAAGTCTTTCCCGATTGCGCTTTGCCGATCAGCCAAATAACGGGGACAGGTAAGTTCGATTGGGATTGGCGAAGCTGTGACTCAACCTTGGTCGCACTAACTTGTGGCGAGAGAACAGCGTCGCATAAAGATTGCCAGTAGGTCTTTATCAAGTGCTGTCCTGGTATGCGATAGGGTTATATTCGACGTCCAAGGCCTTTGGATGTCGTCTGATTTGGTGATTGGCAGGTCGCTAGCCACAGATGGTTTTGCGATCACCTAAAACCACCCGCTAGCGCCCTGCCGCTCACTTCGATCTGGAACCGAGTGACGCTAGCAAGTGGAAACTAAACCTGCTTGCGCATGCAACAATTCTTGTACTTCTTCCCCGAGCCGCAGGTGCATGGGTCGTTTCGCCCGGTTCGATCTCCGCGATTGCGAATGGCTTCGATCCGTTGAGGCTCGGCACCGGCTGAATCTGCGGCCGCAAGGTCCGCTTGTTTTTCGGCCAACAGTTCGCTCGTGACATCATAAGAATCATGGCGCGCTACCACTTTGTTTTCCACCCAGGAATCCGAAACGATATTGCTATCGATTGCTTCCATTCGGAAGATCACGTCCGTCATGCGCTCTCCGATAGAAAGCCACATCTCTTCGAACAGCTTCATCCCTTCTCGTTTGTATTCTACCTTGGGATCCATTTGACCCATGCTTCTGAAGTTCACGCTGCTGCGGACGTGGTCCATTGCGAGCAAGTGATCTTTCCAAGCGGAATCGAGTTGAGTGAGCAAAACGGTTCGTTCCATCCGCCGGATCTCGGGGAAGTAACGATCGTCAATCGCTTGCATGAATCTGTTGGTAAGCTCGGTCTGGTCGAGTTTTTTCAGCTCGTCGGCTTCCCTTGTCCAGGCGAGAGTCGTTCGCATCCACTGAGCGACCTCCTCGACACCAGCAGTATTGCCAACCACTTCCTTGAGCGGCTTAGTGTTTTTCCCGAAAATGCTATTTGCCTTTTCGATGGCGGTGGCGCG
>JBBRGW010000405.1:0-4072 GCA_038223525.1 Pirellulales bacterium | reverse complement strand
GACTTGGCTTTGCGAAACGGAATGATGCCTGGATCCAAGCGATGCACCAAAGCGCCTAGTGAGAGGAAATCGAGATCACAGGAATCTTTGCGAATGCTTAGCTGAGCCATTATTTCTCCAAGAAGGAAAGACAGGTGAATGAGAAAAAAGAGAGAATCCGGTTTTGTTTAGATAGTCGTTGACGAGAAACCGCCATCCACTACTAAATTATGTCCGGTGACAAAGGAAGACGCGGAGGATGAAGCCAAAAAGATGGTCGCTCCAGCCAGTTCATGGGCGTATCCGAATCGTCCCGAAGGCGTATGGTCAATGATCTGTTGGCCGCGCGGTGAAAGACTGCCGTCTTTATTGTAAAGCAATCCTCTATTTTGCTCAGCAGGGAAGAAGCCTGGGCTGATGCAGTTAACGCGAATACCTCGCGAAGCCCATTCGCGGGCCAAGAACTTGGTCAAGTTGATAACGGCTGCTTTGGCAGCAGAATAAGCGACGACGCGAGACAATGGAACAATGCCGGACATCGAAGCAACATTGATGATGGAGCCTGAGTTTCGAAGCAACATCGTTTCTGCGAACACTTGCGATGGCAAGACGGTGCCGCCGATCAAGTTAAGATCGAAGACATTTTGCCATGCGTCCATATTCAAATTGCAGAAGTCATCGCCTGGTTGCAAGGTCGCTTCGGGTTGGTTCCCGCCGGCCGCATTGATCAGTATGTCCACTGGACCGAGGGATTTTTCGATGAAGTCGCGAACCTTGGTAAGCGAAGCGCGATCCAGAGCGTCGGCCGAATGAAAAACAGCCTCTCCGCCATCGCGTCGGATTTGTTCTGCGCGATGCATGCCTCGCTCAGCGCTCCGACCGAGGATCGCAACCCTGGCACCTGCTGCACCTAACGCTTCCGCCATGGACCCACCCAAACTACCGGTGCCCCCCAAAACGACGGCAACTTGGTTGTCCAAACGAAAAAGACTATTGCTCATGATTGGCCAGCGATGTGTGCTGTTGGCTCAGAAACGGGGGCAAATGCAAAGATCCAATGACTCTAGGCCCCTAATTTGATGGAAAGTAGCGACTAGTTGCAAGGGGGGGCTGCTCCCAAACGTCTCATTATGCCGTGGTTTGGGACTTCACTAAGTGACCAGTAACTAATAGAAACAAGGAAGCAGAACAAGGCTATCGGCAATGCGCTTCGCTGCATCTGAACCGAAGAACTTGCTGATGGGTTTGGTCGAGAAGCGGAGAAAGGCGTGCTTGACTTAGCAGCAAAGGGAAGGGAATGCGCGTATTCCCAACCTCGATTAGTCCTGCGCCAAGTCCAATCCTCAGTGTCTTGTGCGACCAATTGTTTTCCAACCAGCCCGCTCAAAACGGATAGGAACGCTGCGAAAAGTACGAATCGCCAGGACTTGGAAAGATCAACCCGAGTTTTGATTTTCATTAGGATGGCGATGCCAAATAGAGATCTAAACCGTCAAAGCAAGCCGCTTTGCCGACGGTTCCAAAGAATGCAGTCGCCGTGCCTATCACTGCCTAATCTGCTGGTCGAGTAGGCGATACAACGTTTGGGGGCGAGGAGATTTACTCGGTTTCCCCTGGGGAATTGCACCATTGACGATCCGCCAAGGACTTTTGATCGGTTGCCGACCGATTTAGGGGCACTCTCGTTTGTTGCTTTCTTGCAACTTCGAAACGTTGCATTCTGTCAACGTTTCAAGGCCCTGTTGAAGTTCGGCAACGCTGTGTGCAGCATGTGGGAACCATGTCTGTCAGGCCATAGTCGCACCCGGCAGGCCCGGCAGGTGAGACCCACGGTAGGTCGCAACTGCCTGGTGCGACTTTTGCGTTAGATCAATGTTTTCGTTGATGAAAATGCTTCACAACGTTTCCCATTGGGCCCCTTCGGCCGTTCGGGACGAATCGCAAAAGCTCAACGGGGCGAAAAGCCTAGTCTGGGAAACGAACTGTGAAAAAAATGTCAAACTGGCCTTTCTCACAATCCCAGGTCGCATTCGGCAGATTCGACCTACCTTAGTGGAAGCAACCAGGCGCCCGCGAGCACAACTGCAAATCCCGCGAAGCCCATCAAGGTTAATGCTGCGCTAAAGGTCTTTAGGGTTTGAATGGTAGACATTCCTGTCATACTTGCCACTTGCCAAAACCCGCTGTCATTCATCCACGGGAACGGTTTGGAACCGCAGCCGATAGCCAAGGCGACGTAAACGAGATTGAACGGCAAATCGATGCTCTCCATCAATTGCTGAACGATCCCCACCGTGGTCGTCATCGCAACCGTCGCGGACCCTTGAGCAGCGCGGATGATAGCCGTGATAAAGAAAGCCATTACCAACAAGCCAAACGGAGACTGGAGACCAGGCAACATCTGAGCAATAGCCGGCCCTACCCCCAGTTCCTTGAGGGCATATCCGAAACCGCCACCTGCGCAGGTCAGCAACAGGATGATCCCGGCGTCTCCGATCGATTTGGAAACAATGTTTTGGCAAACTGCTCGGCTTCGCATCCATGTCAGTGTTCCGATGCCAATCAATGCAGCCAGGAACAACGCGAAGGTGGGTTCGCATACACTTTGCATCAGCGACCAGGAGCCCCGCTCCGGCTTGTTTACCACCATTTCTGCCGCGATGATCAGAGTCATTGGAACCACCATGGGCAGCAACGCAAGCCAAAGAGGAGGTAACGCGGGACTGGCATTCACGGCCGCCGATTCGGTATCGACTGGGGCACTGATCGACATCGTGCGACTGCACCAAGCTCCGTAAGTGAAACCGACCATCGCAGCAAGCCCGCCGACAATAGTCCCGCCAATCATCATGGTCACCATAGGGACTTTGAGCTCATTGGCCACGAACAATGGGCCTGGCGTGGGAGGTACGAGCGAATGGGCCATCGTTGCCCCAACGATAATCGCCATGACGGACATCAGGTACGACTGAGGCCTCTCGCGTGCGGTTGCTTTTGCAAGAGGCAGCAGCAGATAAAAGACCGTGTCGAAGTACACGGGAATCGCCATCCAGAACCCGCTGACCGAAAGCGCTGGGGCTACGCGCTGGACCCCAAAAACGCCAATGATCGATTGGACAATACGGGTTGCAGCACCGCTCTCAAGCAAGCAACCTCCGACCACCGACGCGAACACGATCGGCAAGCCAATCTTTTCGAAGACGGCCGCAACCCCTCTTGATAACCGGACCGCCACCGCCGTTTCGTTGGGCGACAACATCAAAATCAGCATGCTGCCCAGCACCAAACCAATTACCGGATGTACCTTCAACCAAAGGACGGTTGTTATAACGACTAGGATTCCAAGAAGCGCGACGAAGAGGATAGGCAAATGAGTCCTCCTAAGGAGTATTGACGGGGATAACTATTTCGCTGGGGACATAAGGAGTCTCATTCGGTATGGATGGAACGCCAGTCGGCAAGCCAACCGCGGACGGGTTAAATGCACCCCGGCTAACTTGGTCGCGAACGACCACTTCCTCTGGATTGTCTCGCGGAGTAAAGTTCCGGCCTCGCTGGTAAGCCGCTTGTTGCATCGCCCCATCCAACGCAGATTCCGACAAGTTTACCTGGTTGTATGCGAGCAAGGAACCTTTTTCGCGGTGGAAATCGCGGAGAGCCAAATTGTAGTCCACAAGCGAACGGTAGAACGCGCTGGTGCTCGACGCCAATTGCTGTTGAGCTTGCAGCAAGAAGCTGATGTTGATCAAGCCTCGTTCGTAGCGATTGCGAAGCACTTCGACTTGCAATTTATCCGCTTCGATTCGATTGTAATTGATCTGGAGTTGAGCATAGCTGCGTGTGATTTGACGCGATGCATTGCTCAAATCATGGGAGATACGAAGCTGCTGTTCTTTTAGAATCGCCATCTCGCGAGCCAAATTCAGTTGAGCATGTCGCACGGCCGCGGACGCTTGTCGAAGACCGACTGCAAACGAACCTTCGAAACCAGCTTGCCACTCTTGGAAATTCCCTTCCGTCAAGCTTTGCCCGAGGCTCTCAAATTGGTTGTTCGGATTGCGAGCCCCAATCAAGTGGTCACCCAAGCCTCGCC
>JBBRGW010000404.1:0-4073 GCA_038223525.1 Pirellulales bacterium | reverse complement strand
GCTTGGGTGCGGCTTGAATGCTATCTATGCAACTGCACCTGCTGGTAGTTCGACAATGACCCGTTTTATCAAGGGGCTATTGTTTCGCGGTCATGGCACCAATGAATTGAACTACGACGAAGATACCGATGCGATCGACGGGTCGTTGCAATGGGCAGACGCGACCGGTCACGTGCGTTTGATGTCTTACTCGGGTGGTTCCCCGCTTCTGCCAAGTCGTTTCGTTCACTCACCGCTACACCCATCCGAGCGACCGCTTCAATCCGTGGATCGAGAACAAATTCGGGGCCTTGGAAATATTTTTTGGGAAGGTGACGAGTACGATGGTCGATGGGACGATTTGCGTGGAGACATCCTCGGGATGGTTTTCTGCAGTCCGCTTGGCACTGTATCTCCTGAAAAGCTCTGGTGGGCAGCGAGCCGACTGGGAGTCCACACGCCTGCCAAGAACGAGCTGGACGAGGGGTACCAACGCTTGAAGGCCGAAGAGCAAGAGCTCTTAGAGCGCCTTCGAAATGCCGAAAACGTCGATCACGATCGCGCTTGGTGGTCCATTGAAAGAGACCGTATTGCGGCAGAACTTACCCATGTGCAAAGCATGAATGCGCAGGCAGTTGCCAAAGCGGATCGATGCTGCCAGCCCTGCTCCCATGGCGGCAGCGATAGGCTTGCCGTTGTTCAAGCAGAGATTGCACGCTTGCGGGCTTTGCAACAAGAATCGCTGGTCAATGAAGCGAATTCGCAATTAAACGAACATCGGACCGATGGCCTGCGAGCCAGCACGGGCGAGTCGCTCTTCAACAACGTGTCGTTACACAATGCAGCCTTTGGCAAAACCAAAGGCGTCCCCTATCGCGCCGAATTTTTAGCGGACCGGCAGCGACTTCAAAGTCGAATCGATGAGCTAATACTCGAAAAGCGGCGATGGGAAGGGGAATTGCATCCTGCCAGTCACATGCAAGTCGCAAACCTTCCGACCAAATGGGATGATGCACAATTGAGGCAGCAGCATGCCCACTCCGATGAGATGATTCGCCGATGGGATCGACGCGCGCAATCGCATCGTCGATTGGAGGAGGTTCAATCTCACTTGAGGACCCGGTCCCCATACCGACGGACAGCCGAGGGCTCTCTGATTCCCATCGCGGAAAAGTACCTGCGAGAATTGACATCCGGAGCTGCTCGCAATCTGCCCCCTTGGGCTGTCGAGGCCTCGTATTTGGATTCTGACTACCATGGTCGAGTCCCTAACGAACTTCCTGGCGAAAGTAGCTACAGTCGATCTTATTACGACACAACGCTGCCAAGCGAAAACACGCGTCAGCGCAAAATTGTAGACCTTGCGATGAGGCTGGCTATCGCGCAGGCAGCTGTTCCGCGGATCGGTCGCATTCCCATGATGCTTGATGATTCGATTAGCGGATTCCGGGGCGAATCGCTCGAGCAGATTCTGCACGTATTGTCTGGATTTTCCCGCGACGGACGTCAATTGCTGGTTTCGACCAGTGACGAGTACATCGCCAGACGCATCGCAGCACACGGTGGGACGATTTCGCGAATGTTGGATGTATTGCGATTGGCTCGTCCCAACTACATTCTAGATACTCAACATGAGCTTGGGATGCATCCTCGTATGGAGCACTCTTCGTTGCTTTCAAGCGGGAACGAGCAGCAGCGATTGCGCATGCTCGGAACGGCATATCCTACTCATGAAATTTTGGAAATGAATCGTCAGCTTACAGGCTTGGCGAACGAGCAGTCCTCCGGATCGTGGTGGTTGCCAGGCGATGTTCGGGGCAACAGTCGATTGCATTCAGCGGATCGAAACTTCGACCGTACAACGGGCAGACGCACGTTTTATTTGCAACTCGACAGTCCTGTGCAAGACGCGCCAGGGGTTACAGCCGAGTTGATGCGACGATTAAACGGAACCGGTATCTACAGAGTTTCCGACCTTTTGCGAACCAATGCCTTGCGATTAGGGACAGCAATCCACGTCGACGCAGCGATGATTGAACAGACTCAGCGGGTTGCCGAACTGATGTGCGGAACGCCTCAGTTGCGTGCGTTTGATGCCCAAGTCTTGGTGGGATGCGGGATCACCCGTGCCGATGCACTGCGAACCATGCCGGCCTCAGAGCTGGTCCAGCGAGTCGAATCGTTCTTGAGTTCGGCGACGGGCCAAGAGCTACTCCGCAGCGCTACTTCTTTCGAAGTCGACCGAATCCGCAACTGGATTTCGGACATGCGCCGTTCGTATACTCGAGGCAGACGCGAAGAAGTCGTCCCGATTCGGTCTGAACGGAACCGAGAGCGAACGCGGCGTGTGCGACGCCAATCCAACAATGAGATTGGTCCGCGAATCGTTCGCTCCAGCGAGCGGACAGTCCTCGACCGAAGTATACCAGCCGTTTCCAGGTCATCGACTGCGACACGAACCTCGAGTGGAACAGCGTCTACTCAATGGAAATTCTACTTGGACATCGATAGTCCAGTTGTAGATGCACCCAGCATTGGGCCTCGAATGGCCGAGCGATTGGCTCCGCTCAACATTGTTACCGTAGGCGATCTTGTTGCTGCAAAGGCAGAAAGCATTTCGACGCAACTTGCTGACCGATCAGTGACAACCGAAATGGTTAGGCAGTGGCAACAACAGGCATTGTTGGTTTGCCGAGTGCCCAATCTTCGAGGGCATGACGCTCAGCTGATCGTTGGTTGTGAACTCGTTTCAGCTGAGGAGCTTGCAGCAAGTGATCCGGTTGCACTTTTCGGCAAAATTGTTCGATTTGCCAGTAGCAAGCTGGGAGTTCGCATCCTCCGCGGTTCCAACGCTCCGGACCAAGAAGAAGTATCGGATTGGATCCAATGGGCACAAAATTGCCGATCTGTTCGAGCGGCCTAGATGTCGGCGGCGTCGATCACAGGTCGGACTAAACCGTACACTAACGCGTTTCGGCTGATTAGCTGAAGGGCCTTAGCCTCATCATTACCCACATTTCCATACCATCCCAGAATCGAAACGCGATTGGATTAAACGAAAACACTGTGATTTCTCCCCCTCGCCCCTAAAAAGGCAACACTGTGAAGCATATGTAAACCGTGTCTATCAGGCAAAAGTCACTCTCGGCAAGAGTGACCTACCGTAGGTCGCACCTGCCGGGTGCGACTTTGCCGCTAGATCAATGTTTTCGTTGATAAAAATGCTTCACAGCGTTGCCGCTACCCGCCACCTACCCCCGCGTTTGCAATCCTGGCGAAACAAATCGACGTTCGACGAGAGAGAAGCCGTATTGCACTAACAGCGCCAGAAGTGCCGCGGGGATTGCCCCCTGGAGTATCAGCGGGATGCTCGACAGCCTAATGCCGGTCAAGATGGGTGCACCGTAGCCTCCAGCTCCAATGAACGCGCCGATGGTTGCGGTTCCGACATTGATCACTGCCGCAGTTTTGATGCCGGACAAGATCGATGGGAGCGCAAGCGGCAACTCCACCAACCGTAACCGTGCTCGACGTCCCAATCCCAAAACGTCTGCGGATTCAATCGTCGCTTTGGGTATCTGAGTCAGTCCGGTATACGTGTTCCGGACGATCGGCAAAAGACTATAAAAAAACAACGCAGCGATTGCTGGATAAGCCCCCAATCCGAAGATCGGAATCATGAATACTAAAATAGCCATAGAAGGCAGCGTTTGGATTACGCCTACCACACCAAGAATCGTTTGACCGAACGCTTCATTGCGAGCGGACAAAATCCCAAGTGGGATTGCGGTTGCAATGGCCAGTGTCAACGATATCGCGACAAGAAAAAGATGCTCCAGCGTTGTTTTTACAAACCGAGAGGCAAAGCGATTCCACTCCGCCATGGCTCCCACGCCTTTCAATGGGATACTCAGGTTCATCGTTTCGTTTAAGAACTCAGCTGCGACATTTGTTTCAAGTTGACGGTCTAGTCTGACTTTGGCGGTCATCCCTGTCATGGCCTTGGAGTCGATGGCGTTTTCCAGTTTCACAAAAGCTTCTGCGACTTTTGGAGCCCTCTCTACGAGATCCTTTCGCATCAGGATCACGGAATA
>JBBRGW010000403.1:0-4088 GCA_038223525.1 Pirellulales bacterium | reverse complement strand
ATGTTTGTTTGCATCGTCCATGCGAGCAATAAGCGAACCACCTTGGTTGTCTACCGCCGGCTTCACCCATAAACACAGCGTTACCGGCTGATCTCGATCGAAATCACCTGCTGGCAAAGATGGAAAACTTTCTTTCACTTGCCACGCGGAGTCGGAGATACGACCGGCAACCAACGGTGTATCAGGCTGAAACGGGATCTGGAACCACTGCCCTTGATGGATGGAAGAGATCCATTTCGAATTGCTAGTGTTCAAGGGGATATGTGTTTCTAAGAATTCCTTGAAAGGTAACGATTGCCACTTGAGATTTTCTCGCTCCTCGGGTTTCGCAATCCATTCCTCAAATGGTTTGCGCGCTGCTTCGCGACGGTTTGCAACGGCCCCTTTGGCTTGTTCCGTCAGGCCATCCAGTTCCAGATACCTCGATCGATCTTCGCCTTGTGGAACGGGGATGATGGGTGGCGTGTCCTTGACGTTGCCGTCCATCGCGCGTTGCGTCGTGTTGTTGAAATAGGCTGCGAGTTGGTAGAACTCTTTCTGGCTGATGGGATCGAATTTATGATCGTGGCAGACTGCGCAGCCAACTGTTAGACCCAACCAAACTTGCCCCGTCGTTTCCACTCGATCGCGAGTGTAAAGTACTTTGTATTCCTCATCGATCGCACCCCCTTCGTTGGAAGTGATGTTGCAGCGGTTGAATCCGGTTGCAATGCGTTGGTCAAGATCTGCGTTGGGGATTAGGTCACCTGCGAGTTGCTCGATCGTGAATTGGTCGAAGGGTAGGTTGCGATTGAATGCTCGAATTACCCATTCTCGGTATGACCACATCTCACGAAAGTTGTCAAAGTGAATGCCGTGCGTGTCTGCATATCGTGCATAGTCAAGCCAATTGCGTCCTCGATGCTCACCCCATTCAGGCCGTTTCAGCAACTCGTCGACGAAGTGCTCATACCTTTCCGGGGATGGGTCGGCCAATACGCCTTCGATGTCTTCCGGTGTGGGAGGTAAGCCAGTGAGGTCAAAACAGACTCTGCGCACCAGCGACCGTAGTTCTGATTCCGCCGAGGGCTCGATCCCTTTTCGTTCGAGTTCCGCCAAGACAAAGCGATCGATCGGATTTCGCACCCAAGCGTTGTTCCTGACTTGCGGCAACTCGGGGTCGGTAGGTGGTAGAAACGACCAGTGGCCTTGGTACTCCGCGCCCTCGGCGATCCAAGCCTTGAGCAACTCCTTTTGTTGAGGCGTCAGCGATTTATGCGAATCAGGGGTCGGCATCACGATCTCGGGATCGGTCGAAAAGACGCGTCGGATGAGCTCGCTTTCGTCGGGCTTGCCGGGAACGAAAGCAGCTTTTGCGATCGCTTCTTCGCGCACATCCAATCGCAGTTCGGCTGCTCGCTTGCTCGCGTCTGGGCCGTGGCATGCAAAGCAGTTTTCGGACAGTATGGGGCGAATATCTCTATTGAACTGGATGTTTCCAATTGCGTTAGAATTCGACGGACTCACGGTTAAGGCGAACGCGACGATCACAATTGGGAGCAATGTACGAGCGAATACAGACTTCACGGCAAAAACCATTTCGGCTTTCAAAGAAACGAGATCGAGGCAGGCAAGTGGGGGCTTTCGCATTTCCACGAGAGCAAGGAGGGTCCGTTCTATTTTAACGAGGAGTCACGTAAAACAAGATAGCGAAGTTCACCACATTTGGATGTTTTCGGACACTAAGCACGTGTGCATGTGTTATTCGGGTTAATTAGCCGTTTGGGCGTTAGCCGCATTCGCCCCGGTTCCACGGGGGGCCTTGGCTCACTTTTTGGGTGAGCTGTAGTAATCGATCGTGCGTTGGATCGCATCTTCGCAAACGATACAGAATCCCTCTCTGGGATTTGCACTGCCCATCCAGCAGCCGGCTTGCGGCCTATACATTCCCTTGGCGAGATACCCGCCCCCTTCGAATGCACCGACCGTCTTGGCGCTGCGGGTCTCGGGCGTCGCACGAGTCGGCAAAACCACATCCTTAGACAGAAACGCTTTCCATTTGATTTGGCTAGGATCCAATTGCCGCGTGATGTTTGGCTCGACGGGCTCGACCCCGTCGGGATAGATGTCGTTGTACGAAACGTTGCCGACGTACTCATCCGCCAAATACGCCAAGCTATGGCCTAACTCATGGACAAAGACCATTAAGCTAGCCGAAGCATCAGCCGTGCAGGCGCAGTAATCCAAACAGATAGCACCACCGCCGTAAGTCGTCGAATTGACTAGTACGACCGCGGTATCGTAAGGGACGCAAGCTGCCATCTGGTGCATGCGGTGGTTATCATCGATCAGTAGATAACGATCGATATCCAATGTATTGAACGAGGAATTGAGCGCTGTGTTTCTAAAGATCCCGCGGTTAGGTGAATCGGTGCCCGATTCCTCGGACGCACGGAAGACACCTCGGATGTTGATTCGATCCTTGGATCCTTTGTAGGGAGCGACTGAGAGCAGATAATCGGACATCCGTTGTACGTCTTTCGTAAACTTTTCCTCTTCTGTGGCAGCGTATCCCTCGGCAAGAAATACCAAATCGAGGCAGTCATGCGCCGCACCCGAAACTAGAACATCGAATGCTTTGCATAGTTTCGCTGGGGACTCGCGGCGAATTCGAACTTCCGCCGGATCCAACATCTCAGTCAATACTGTGGACAACGAATTGTCTCCATTGCGATGCTCGATGTTTATTTTGACCTTTGCCTTAGGGAGTGGGATGCGAGTCGTGGTTTGGAACACTCGCTTGATGCCCGACAGAGCTGGCTGCGTTGTGGCATATTCCGCAAAGAGAGTGTCGAACCCTTTGGAATAGATCAAACGATTCGAGGCTGCGTCCATAACCTTGACCATGAACTTGCCATAAGCGAAAGGGGTCACGAGGCTTTTGGGGTTCTCAGGCCAGCAAGGCTCTTCGTATAAATTTTGGAGCGTTGTATCGCATTCTTTCGCATTACCACATTGGTACAACTCCAATCGCAATGCTTTGTCATGAAAGAAGTCGTCGAATTCGACTGGTTCGTCGGCAGTTGCCGTGGCCAGGGTCAAAACGATCGAGAAGAGCCCAAGATTCGCACCGAAGAGAATTCTATTCATAAAGTCGTTTCTCGCTTTAGTTCAATAAGTTGTGGCCCAGTGGTAGCTCGTTGGCAACCATTGACGCAACCGCTGCAACTGGATTGTGCCGTTTGATTTGGATCTGGTTTGCGAATCAAGCCAATCCAAAAGGAGAACCAGGACCGCAGCACGACGAGTGCGCAGATGGTTACTAAACCGATTGCGATAACAGACTGGAGGTTCATGTCTTGCTAGCCCAAAAAGACGAAGCATTGATACGTCAACCAAGCACCAATATACGCAAGTGTAGTCATGTAGACGAACGAAAAAATGGGCCAACGCCAGGAATTCGTTTCTCTACGGATGGTCATCAGTGTCGCTGAGCATTGAGCGCAAAGAGCAAAAAAGACCATGATCGATAGAGCTGTTGCGAGAGTGAATACAGGTTTTCCATCTGGCCATTGAGCCAACTTCATCTGGTCCTGAAGCCCCTGGCTCGATTCGTCTTGGTCAGAACCGAGAGAGTAAATGGTCCCAAGCGTCGCGATGATCACTTCTCTGGCTGGGAATGAAGCGATCACTGCCACTCCAATTTTCCAATCCCACCCGAGCGGCTTGACACATGGTTCGATCCAGCCTCCAGCCATTCCTAAGAAGCTTGATTGAATCAACTCGCTTCGTTGCTGATTCACCTGCACAGTGGTCACCTCGATGGCCGCTTGGTTCGCTGCCAGATCCGCATCAATGGACGATCGGGCTTCATTGCTCATCGTTCGCGTTTGTTTTTCGGTCCATTTTGTCCTTGCCAACTGTAGCTCCTCGAGCGTTTCCATCGACCGGTCGAGCGACTGATGATTGCCTGGGAAATACGCAGCGGCCCAGACCAAGATCGACGTGCAAAAAATAAGCGTACCCGCCCGCACTACAAAAGCGACCATTCTTTCCCAGACCCGTTGGTAGATCACCAGCATCGACGGCCACTTGTAACTATGAAGCTC
>JBBRGW010000402.1:0-4096 GCA_038223525.1 Pirellulales bacterium | reverse complement strand
GTCTTTGGATTTCGCTCGCACATCGCATTCACCAGGGGCAACGCATCCGGATTCGCCAACAGGCACATCGATTGACCTGAGTCGGCTGCCAGCTTCCACATCTCTTGCATTCCAACCGAATCTTTCCAACCACTCGCTTTCAGCTTATCGGTGTAGAGTCGAAATCCTCGCACTCCCTTTTTCAGCATGGAACTCATTGTGGCTGCAAGCCCCGATTGGTTCTCATCGATGATGGCTACACCGGAAAATACTCCTGCATGCTTCTCCATGCAATCGAGCATGTACTGGTTGTCAAAACCATAAAAACTCATCTGAATCAAAACAACTCTCGCTACACCTTGCGGCTTGCATTGCGCAAACAACTCCTCCGGTGTAAAACTCTTTGGTGCCATGTCTGCAAGCTTGTAAGTATCCGACAATCGATACTTCTGAGTGTTCGGCGTCCAAACGTGAACATGTGCGTCGATGAAATCCCTTCCTTCCTCGTTCGCAGTCTCGCTCGCGATAGATGCAGCCTGCGACATGGTTGCACCTTGGATTGCTCGATAAGCTGCACCGCTGATCGCAGCCAAGGCCACAAACTCTCGTCTCGAAATCATGTTCTACCCTCTAAATCCAATCAAACGAAACCAATCAAACACCGCCTATAAAATTCCTCGGCTCTTTCCACTTGCTCTATCTCCACATACTCTACTGCAGCGTGCGCCTGATCGATACTGCCCGGCCCGAAGATGATCGTTGGAATCCCCGCTCGCCCTAACTTGCTGGCATCGCTACCAAATGGCACTCCTATCGGCTCCTCGATGCCCTCCATTTCTTTCAAAGCCATTTTAGCAACCTGAACGATCGCGCTCGACGGCTCCACCGTCCACGCCTCATCGATCAGCATCGGCTCTTCCATTCGTACCTCCATTGCGGGCGTCTCCTGTTTTAAACGATCGATAACCGCTTCGTAGTGACTCCACACCTCCGCAATCGACTCCTCCGGCAATAGCCGTCGATCGATTTCGATCACGCAGCGATCCGGCACAAAGTTCACTTGAACGCCACCTGCGATTTTACCAACATTGCAGCTAGCCGCTCCCAACAATCGATGCACTGTGCGTGCCAGCGCGGCATGCTCCTTTTCAAATGCCAAGACAACGCGTGCCATGTGATAAATGGCATTCACTCCCAAATGCACTTTGGAGCTATGCGCCGATTTGCCGTTCGCATGAATACGCCACCTTAAAACGCCTTTGCTCGCAATCGCAACCCTGAGACCTGTCGGCTCAGCGACGATCGCAGCAGTAGCCTTATACTCTTCGCAAAATTTCCGAATACCTCGAAACGAATACTCTTCGTCCACAACCGCTACGAGAATCACATCGCAAGGTGGGACTCTTTCTTTCTGTTTCAAGTTTGCAATCGCATGCATCATCGCAGCCAAACCAGCTTTGGTGTCGCACGAACCACGGCCATACATCCGCCCATCGTCGACCCTCGCCTCAAACGGCTCGATCGTCATCCCTTGAACAGAAACCGTGTCCATGTGCGCTTCGAGAACTATGCACTTGCTGGAGTCGACCCCAGGCAATTTCGCGATCAAGTTATAGCGGGCTTCCACCGATCCGTTCGCTTCGATGACGTTTTGACGACAGGCTTCAATGCCTCGCTCGGCAAAGAACGTTTCGACGTAACGAGCCAATTCCGCTTCGCCGGGGCCGTCTTCGTAAAACGCATTAACACTGTTGATACGAATTAAGTCCGCCAGTGTTGAAAGCAATTCAGTCAATGGGTTTAACCTTTTGCGATTCGCCGATGTGGGAAAGAAACGTGTCCTCGTCGACATTCCGCCCGCTTAGCACTAGGACAATGTCACCCTCTCCACTCAAATCCACTTTGCCGCACAGCGCTGCCGCAATCGTGATCGCACCAGAAGGTTCACTGCGAAGTCCATGTCGATCATAAATCCATTTCATCGCCTGCTGGATTTGCAAATCGGAGACAACGACCGATTCACGAACGTGCTGGCGCAGGATCGGCCAGTTGTTTACCCCAACATCGTAAGACAACAAACCGTCGCATATGCTCGCCGGTTTCGGAAGTCGAACGCGTTGGTCGGCAGCAATCGATAGTCGAAAATCGTCAGCTCCCTCGGGTTCGACCCCCACGATTCGCGATCTTGGGAAATGGGCCGCAATCGAAATCGCATGTCCCGCCATCAGTCCACCGCCACTGACCGCACAAACGAATGTCGACACGTTACGCCCCTCCTTCTCAAGCGCTTGTGCGATCTCGAGTCCCCCGACGCCGTTACCCGCGATAATAAACGGGTCGTCGTAAGGTGATGCTTGCAAAGCGTTCTCATTCTCGGCAATCGAGCTCGCCATTTTGTCTCGCGTGCCGGTTAAATGGTCCGTTGCAATATCGTAAGTTCGAATCTCGGCGCCGAACGATCGTGTGAGTTCGAACTTCACCTTGGGCGCCGACTCGGGCATAACAATGATGACTCTTTTGTCATAACGCATCCCTGCAAAAGCAATTCCTGACGCGAAGTTGCCAGACGAATGCGCGGTGACCGGCCGATCCTGCAAGTCACTCAAATGATTGGCCATCCAGTTAATCGCCCCCATCAATTTGAAAGAGCCCACCGGGGTCCAACCATAGTCTTTGATCCAAACGCGACGATTTGGCGAGATCCCTAACTGCTTTTCCAAAGCATAAGAGCGAATCAGCGGCGCGGGCGAGATGTGTTGCAGCAGTACTGTCTGGGCAATTTGGATGTCTTCGATCGATACGGAAAGAATGTTGTCGTTCATGAATTTGGCTTAAGCGATAATCTCTTTTGCGACTTGGCCGGCCACATCCGTCAATCGAAAATCGCGCCCAGCATAGCGATAGGTAAGGCGTTCATGATCCATGCCGAGCAGGTGCAAGATGGTCGCATGCAGATCGTTGACGTGCATTTTGTTCTCGATGGCGTAGTAGCCATAGTCGTCGGTTGCACCATACGCATAGCCACCCTTCACACCACCACCTGCCATCCACATGGTGAAGCCGTGCGGATTGTGATCGCGACCGTCGGACCCTTGTGCAGTGGGTGTTCGGCCGAACTCACCGCCCCACAGCACCAACGTATCCTCCAATAGTCCCCGAGCCTTGAGGTCGGCCAAAAAGCCCGCAATGGGTCGGTCCACTTCCGCCGCGTTCTTGGTCTGCCCTTGATAGAGATTGCTATGCTGATCCCATTGAACTTCACTATCGCTATGCGTCACTTGGACGAAGCGTACTCCGCGCTCCAAAAAGCGGCGAGCCATCAAACATTGCTTCCCAAAATTCTCCGTGATCGGGTCGTCGATTCCATAGAGTCGCATCGTCCCCGCGGACTCTGACGCGAGATCTTGAATATCAGGCATCAAGCCCTGCATGCGAAAGGCAAGTTCGAAAGCGTTCAGTCGCCCCTCCAACGCTTGATCGTGCCCAGCCGATTGCATATGCTCTCGATTCATCCCTGCAATCAAATCCAACTGGCGACGCTGCATCGACGGATCGATGCGAGTATTGCGAACATGCTTTACGGCCGCCTTGGAAGCCGACAAACTAGCGTTGCCAATCGGGGTTCCTTGGCAATACGCGGGCAAGAACGCAGAGCCCCAATTGTTAACCCCTCCATGCGCCAGCGTCGGGCAGATCGTGATAAACGACGGGAGGTCTTGGTTCTCCGTCCCAAGCCCATAGGTAATCCATGCACCCAAACTCGGTCGAACAAATTGATCGCTACCGGTGTGCAGCTTCAATGCAGCGCCCCCGTGAGCGGGATTCGTACCATGCACCGAACGCAGAATACAGAGATCATCGATTTGCTTCGCCACGTGTGGAAACAATTCGCTTACCGGCAATCCGCTTTGTCCATATTGCTTGAATTTCCAAGGCGACTTTAATAGGTTCTCAGCCTTGGCGAACAAAACCTTGGGCAACTCAAACGGTGCTGGGCGGCCATGGTCGCGGGTCAATAGCGGCTTGGGGTCAAACGTGTCGACTTGCGATGGCCCACCCTTCATAAACAAAAACACGATCCGTTTCGCTTTAGCAGCGAAATGCGGAAGCTTTGCAG
>JBBRGW010000401.1:0-4116 GCA_038223525.1 Pirellulales bacterium | reverse complement strand
GCGTCGTGAAGCGTCGACGAGACCAGTACAAGAAAATGATGAAGCCAAGAAACCAACTGAGAACGCGTCTCGAACGACACGATAACTCATTTGAATAGAACGACTTATGAAATTCGACAGTGCCATTCGTGCCAGGCACCTAGCGGGGCATCCCCGCTCACTTGCTGCTTTCGAAAACCTGGGAGGGTCACATCACGCTGAGCCACCAGCTGCCCAGTATTAGATAGTTCGATTCCGCGTTGGCCAAATTAGTGAACCCTTGAGGAAAATGGGTTGTCGAATTATCATTCTTCACCCTTCACGAAAAACGCTGTCCCGAAAATGGATGGCGGTTTCTAAGTCCATGCATCCATTACCCCCTAGATATTCAATGCGGCACTTACTTTCCGCTGTTGTTCAAAACGTTCCTGGAGTGCTTGCGCATATCTCTGGCATGCTCGCTTCACGCGGTTACAACATCGATTCGCTGGCTGTTGGTGAAACCGAAAACAAAAACCTTTCACGTATGACATTTGTCGTGATGGGTGACAATCATGTTTTGGAACAAGTCCGCAAGCAACTGGAAAAGATCGTCACCGTTGTCGCAGTGCAGGACATCAGCTCTCGCGATTATGTCGAACGCGATCTCATGTTGATCAAAGTACGTGCCGCAAGCGGTAGTGTACGAACTGAAATTCGGGAACTTGTCGACATTTTTCGCGGCCGAGTCGTGGACGTTGGCCCCGAAGAACTGATGATCGAGATATCCGGCCGTGAAAGCAAAATCCAGGCCTTCATCGAGAGAATGCGACCTTTCACCATTCTGGAACTGGTCCGCACCGGACGTATCGCTATGGTTCGCGGCAGCAATCCAGATGAGTTAGATCTCGACTCTATCGCCGAAAACATGAACGAGTAGATCAGGATTAACCAGCTTCCAATTAGTCCAATTTCCGTCCTAATAAACCAGTACTAACACTCCTCCAATTCGAAACACAGTTCATTTCATGGCAGCCACAATTTATTACGATAACGACGCAGATCTCTCTCATCTCAAAGACAAGACCATTGCAATTCTTGGCTACGGATCGCAAGGACATGCCCAAGCTCAAAATTTGCGAGACAGCGGTTGCAAGGTCATCATCGGCCAGCGTCCAGGTGGCAAAAATTACGACCTTGCAGTCAGCCATGGCTTCCAACCAATGGAAATAGATGAAGCGACAAAGAAAGCGGACCTTATCAATCTCTTGCTTCCCGACGAAGTTCAAGGTGATCTATACCGCACGCACATCAAGCCCAACCTAGCGCCAGGAAACGTCTTGATGTGCTCCCACGGATTCAATATCCATTTCGGACAAATTGAACCTCCCAAGGGTGTCGATACTCTTTTAGTGGCTCCGAAAGGGCCCGGCCACTTGGTACGCAGCGAATACACCAAAGGTGGTGGCGTTCCTTGCCTGATCGCACTTGGCACCGGTGCAAGTGAATTGACCAAAAAACTCGGCCTCGCTTACGCAAAGGGTATCGGTGGCACACGCGGTGGCGTAATCGAAACGTCCATTGCCGAAGAAACGGAAACCGACTTGTTCGGTGAGCAAGTTGTTTTGTGTGGCGGAGTGAGCGAACTCGTAAAGGCCGGTTTCGAAACCCTTGTAGAAGCGGGCTATCAACCTGAGATGGCTTACTTCGAATGCATGCACGAACTCAAGCTCATCGTTGACTTGCTCTATCAAGGCGGATTGAACTACATGCGATATAGCATTTCCAATACCGCGGAATTCGGCGACTACACTCGCGGTCCACGCATCATCACCGCCGAAACTAAGTTGGAGATGAAGAAGATTTTAAAGGAAATCCAAACAGGCAAATTCGCTCGAGAATGGATCCTTGAAAATAAAGCTGGCGCGCCGGCATTCAAAGCCTCCCGTCGCCTGGAGCGAAAACACCAAATTGAACAAGTGGGACAACAACTGCGAAGTTTGATGAAGTGGATCGATGCAAAGGTTGTGGACTAACCCAACTCCTCTCGGACTCGTCACATCGGTAAGTCGCGTCTAAGGCTAATCGTTTATAGGCTGAGGCCCCAAATCCTAAGTCGTGGAAAGAGAGGAAATATGCCGAACCGCGGCCGCCGTTGCTAATTTTAACTCGCTACGCAATACAAATCCTTGATTGAGCTCAATAAAGCGTGGTTTGAGTTGGAAACGCCGGCATTGAACACTTGAGTCATCTGTTCTACTCTTGGCGCGTCTTTGCTTGCTGATTGAGGTACAATGCGGGTTCCATTTTCCGTGATCCAAAGTACCTACTTTCTACGCATCAGCCCCCAGGGCGGATCTTTGCTATGCTGTCGAATTGTACTCCGCAGACTCTGGCGCGCCGCACGTGCGCGTTCGTCCTTTTCGCTCTTTATTTCTTTCTGAAATCTGCCTTTTCGCAAACTGCCCAGCAGCCCGAAATTGAATCTTGGTTCGGATGGATGGAAAGCCCAACGCGGCATTTAAGGACCATCGTCAACGTAAATCGCGACGAAAAAGGTATAGCAATAGGCGCATCCTTGGTCAGTCCCGATGAGTCGCTCAAGGAACTACCGTTGAACGAGTTCGTTATCGACTCAAACGGGGCTTGGCGATTTGAGATCGCAAATACGACTGCAGCGCAACCGGCGGTCAAGTTTTCCGGGGTGCAGACTTCACCCAATCAGGTGAATGGCGAACTGGAACAATCTAGCGAAAAACTATCATTGAATCTGCAAAAAGTGGGTCTGATGCCACCGGAAACTCGGAATGACTTGGGTGCGGATGCTGTCTGGCTTGGAAGCCTAAACTTTGGCGTCAAAAAGCTCGACTTTCGTATCCGCGTTTACTCGAGTCCTCCGTTCGCCCTGGAGTCTAACCCAAAATTTCTGCTTGATTTATTAACACAGAAAGCTCCAGGCATTCCAGCTCAATTCATTGATGGTGCGGACGGCAAAACCACTTTGGAGATGAAATCCATAGGCGTCAAATTCATCGGCATGCTCAACGAAACGGGCGATGAATTAGACGGAAGATACATCCAAAATAATCAGCCACTCAAACTCGTTTTCAAGCTGCAACCCAAGGAGCAAATAGCACCGGGCGTTTTGGGATCGAACAAAGAGATGCGCCCGAACAAGACAGCTGGTTCTCCATCTGAGAATGAAACTAAAGGAGAAATCGCCCCTGCAAAAAGCCCTCTGCTTGTCCACGGAGAATCTGTCCCCGTGATTGGCCAAGTTGAAACGATGGAAACTGTTTCAAAAGTTGAATCGATGGAAACGGCACCCAGCGAAAACTACGATGAGTTGCCGTTTGAAGTGACTTACGGGGCCAAACCGAAGAAGAGCAAGGACCCCAAAACCGCTGATCCAGGTACTAAATTGGCTGGGACTATAACCATCCCGAAACTTAAGAACGGAGAACGATCTCGAAAGTTCCCTGCGATTGTGATGGTCACGGACAGTGGGCCTCAAGACCGAAATGGAACCGTCGGGCGGCACCAACCCTTTCAAGCGATCGCGCACTATTTGGCGGAGAACGGCATCGCTTCTCTCCGCTACGATGATCGGGGTGTTGGGCAAAGCACCGGAGACTTTCTCAACGCAACTTCAGAAGACCTCACGAGGGATGCAATTGCCGTTTGGAAACACGCAAGAAGCCTCGTCGAGTTCGAGCCAACAAAGATTGGTATCCTCGGTCACGGCGAAGGTGCAGTTATAGGAACGATTGCAGCGACTTGGGAGCCTGAGGTCGCGTTCCTTATCTTGCTTGCCCCCCATGGCATGAAAGGATCTGATCTTTTGAAATCGCAAATCGATCACGTTTCGGAACGGCAAGGAATGAGCGACACAGATCGCAAAGTGACCACGGCTTTGCAAGGCAGATTGCAAGACATAGCAAGCGGTTATTTTTCTAGTGAAACTTCAATGCGCCGCGATATCCAAGCTGCGATCCGAGATAGTTGGGAAAGCCTACAGGGGATCGCAAAATCGCAAGACCCGAATGCGGACCTGGATGCATTAAGAAATGAGTTGACTGCGCAAATCGAAGGGCAGTTCCAACAGCTCCGCATGCCCTGGTATCGATTTTTTTTAAATTACGATCCGAGCACGAACTG
>JBBRGW010000400.1:0-4129 GCA_038223525.1 Pirellulales bacterium | reverse complement strand
ATACTCTGGCGTGAACAAATCCCGATTCGCATTGGCGATGTTGCCGATGTACGTTTCGGTGGTCCGATCAAACGTGGAGATGCATCGGCCGTCGTCAAAATCGATCCCGATGTCGACTTTGCAGTCGCTCATCCACTAGAGTACGAACAAAGCAAAATGGATCCGAAGTTCGAAGAGAATCCATCCGAGCCCAAAGTAACAGCGAAGGCCGTCCAGCCCTATCGTGAATTGCGAGGTGGATCGGCAGTCATGTTGACTATACAGAAGCAACCGGATGCCGATACCATCCAGCTCGATCAGCGGATCGCCACAGTATTGGATTCACTCAAACGAGAATTGCCGCCCGATGTGAAGTTGGAGTCCGACGTTTTTCGACAAAGCCATTTCATCGAGTCTGCCGTTAAAAACGTTAGCGAAGCAGTTCGAGACGGCGCGATCTGGGTTGTGGTCATTCTGTTTCTGCTGATGGGCAACTTTAGAACTAGCCTAAGTTCGCTGACGTCAATGCCATTATCAATCATGTTGACCATCATCGTCTTCTACCTGCTTGGAATCACGATCAATACGATGACGCTTGGGGGTATCGCGGTCGCAATCGGTGACTTAGTCGACGATTCGATCGTCGATATCGAAAACATTTCCCGTCGCTTGCGAGAGAATAAACAATTGCCGCTTGGAGAGCAACAGCCCGCCATCGACGTCATCTTTTCAGCATCGAGTGAGATTCGCAACTCGATCGTCTATGCTACCCTCATCGTGGTTTTGGTTGTCACTCCACTGTTCATGATGTCAGGGCTCGAGGGAAGACTGTTTGCACCGTTGGGAATCGCCTACATCGTTGCTTTATTGTGTTCGTTATTTGTCTCGCTAACTTTCACGCCCGTTCTCGCAAGCATACTGCTCCCGAGCGCTCCGTTTCTTGCCGACCAACGCGAGCCGCTCTTTATGCGATGGTTGAAAGCGATCGATGAGCGATTTTTGCGATGGACACTTGCAAGACCAAAATTGGTGGTTGCCTGCGTCAGTGTGATGGTACTGCTGAGTTGTATGACGTTGCCTTGGATGGGAGGCGAGTTTCTACCACCGTTCAACGAAGGTACAGCTACTATCAATCTTCGCTTGGAGCCGGGGACCTCGCTTGCCGAAAGTCAGCGGATCGCAGCTCGCGTGGAATCGATCATTGTCGAAGTCCCCGAAGTCTTGTCCGTCGCTCGTCGCACGGGACGTGCCGAATTGGACGAGCATGCCGAAGGGGTCAACAACACCGAATTCGAAGTGCGATTCGCTGAGTACAAGACCGACAAGCCGGGATGGTACAACACCGCGATAAGAGCAGTACCAATCGCACATCTTTGGAGTTTTGAATATCGTGGTCGACCGCAAGAACAAGTTTTTGCCGACCTGCGAGATCGCATCTCAAGTATTCCTGGGGCTGCAGTGAACATTGGCCAACCGATTTCACATCGGCTTGATCACATGATGTCCGGCATTCGGGCTCAGATCGCCGTGAAGGTTTTTGGTCCGGATCTCCGAGAACTTCGTACTGCCGCTTACGATATCCAATCACGAATGCAAGCGATCGAAGGCATCGTCGATCTTCAAATTGAGCCCCAAATCGAAATTTCGCAAGTTCAGATGCGAGTCAAACGCGAGCAAGCCGCTCGGTATGGACTGGCTCCAGGCGATGTCGCTGAACTCTTAGAAATAGCATTCAAAGGTCGAGTCGTTTCACAAGTCATCGAGGAAGACAAGTATTTTGGACTCGCGGTTTGGTACGACGAAAATTCGCGTCGCGATCCCAAAGTGATCGAGGATACGATTCTCGAAACGCCGTCGGGCGCAAAGGTCGCTTTGTCCCAGGTCGCGGAAATACTGGATACGACGGGTCCAAACGTTCTCAACCGAGAGAACGTCCAGCGTCGCGTTGCAGTCTTCTGCAACGTGCAAGGTCGTGATTTGGCAAGTGTCGTCCGCGATATCAAAAGGGCTCTCTCGCCCATGGAAGCCACGCTCCAAGATTTACCCGGTGAATATTATCTCGACTACAGCGGCCAATTCGAAGCTCAACAGGAAGCAACCGTCAGACTCTGGGGGTTGGCTATTCTGAGCTTGCTCGGCGTCTATTTGCTGCTGATGAAAGCGCTGGGTTCACAAAGGGCTGCACTGCAAGTGATCGCCAACGTACCCCTGGCTGCTTTTGGGGCGATCGTCGCTCTTCTAATTTTCAATCGGCCTAGCTATGCAGAGCTTGCGAATCATATGTGGTACGCATGGCCGATGGTCTGGATTCAGACAACTCACTTGTCATTGGCGCACTGGGTCGGATTTATCACGCTGATAGGAATCGTTAGCCGAAATGGAATCATGATGATCTCGCACTTTCAGCATTTGATGGAGGTCGAGGGGATGGCTTTTGGCAAGGAGATGATCATTCGAGGAAGCCTCGAGCGACTCGCGCCTGTCATGATGACCGCGATGACCAGCTTCATCGGACTTGTGCCTTTGTTGTTCGGCTACGGCGAGCCGGGAAAGGAAATTCTCTATCCTCTATCGATTGTGCTCTTTGGAGGTATGCTCGCATCGACCATCCTTGACCAGTTTGTTACTCCCGCACTATTTCTCCTATTTGGTTCTTCCTCCATAAAAACTCCGCAGGGTTCGCACGATCAATAAACTCGTTTTCGCACTCGCATCATGAGCAACCATGGGTCACGACGAATTCGAACGGAACATACGTAGTTTGGACAAGTAAGAAAGAAGGGGAATTGTGGCTTGCAAGAACGGAATCGCTTGCACCTGAAAAACTTTCCGAAAATCCTCGCGATCCGGTCATCCCATCCGTCGGCCCAATCTCATCTGGTAAGACCATTTAGTTCGCTTGATTATCCGACCAAAGGGCCTCGAGTCGTCCCGCGGAGTTCTTTCCAAATTTGGGTGGCAGGCCAGAACCGCGCGCAACACGATCGGGCTGGATTCGTTTTAGCTAATTGCGTATCTCCTCAGATGGAATCGTGAATACTTATCCACTTTTCCGCAAATCGTCCACTTAGCAACGTTTATGTATTTTACTTAACAGGTAGCAGCTAAAAGATGGCCCGTTATCGCGAACTCGCTCTACTTTTAGCCGTACTTAGCCAAGTTGGTTTCGGCATTTCCTTTTGCCAAGCCCAACTCGGCTCACTTCCTTCCGATGCAGGTCACTTGGATTCGAACCAATTGGGGGGGCGTGTCCCGGATTATAATGCCGTGCAAACGACGCCATGGATGCGATCCGATCAGGGCTTAATTGGTCCTACCCTCATGCACAGCCCGACGGCTCACTTCGGCGCGATCTATGATCCGAGACAGATTGATGCTGCACGACGAACTGCGATTCGGTATCGCTCGACGTTTTCATCAAATCCAGCCTGTGTCTCCGAAATCGCAAACGAGAACGCTAGCTTTACCGAGCAGTGGATTGAGCTCGCAGAGAAAATGAACACAATTTCAGTTCGGTGCTTGGATGCCAACACCAAGCTCAACTCTGCAATTCTTGACTATGAAGATGTTGGCTCAAAGCTTCGACAGCACGGCCTGACTCCGACGATCGGATTGCTGCTCAGTCAAAAGAAAAGCCAACTAGAGGATTGGCAAGTCGAAGGATCGGCGGGCCACTGTGTCAATGATGAAATACAGCGTTCTCGCTCGAAACAGCTGGGCAATGGAATGGTTCAGTACGACGGGAGGGACGTAACACGCCAAACCTCCGAGATCCTCGCGTCAGCGGGTTTTGGCCCAACAGAGGTTCAGTATGCCCAACTCGCTTCGCAAATTCAGCCGCTACTCCGGGAGCGAAGTGAATGGCTCCAATTGCTCACGCGGGGCTACGACGACTATCGACAGAAGCTGGGTGAACTCGATTCCACTTCCACTGCCTTTGATAAGCTCATTGGCGACTATCGTCAGCTCATCGATCACCAAGTGACTTGGATTCGAAGCTGCGATCCGATCGACATCGAAGACATTCGAAAGTTTCGAATTGGAATTAATTCGCTGTTTGATCCACGTCGCAGCAAAGACTTTGGACATTCGCTTCAGCTGAAATGGAATAACAACCCGGCGGGTGGCGCGGCGCTTCTGGTTACCATTT
>JBBRGW010000399.1:0-4141 GCA_038223525.1 Pirellulales bacterium | reverse complement strand
GACGATCGGACATCACTGCTGCCGTGGTCATTCCTAGTCCTAGAGTCAAATGAGCGAGCATTCGAGCGAGGGAATCTCTCATTCGCTTCTGTTTGGGATTGGCTATCGCTGGCATGAATGCAATTTCCTTTGGCGAGTCATGAGGCAACACATTCCATGTTCGTTGCCCTCGGGTTTTCACTATCTGAAAAAGTTCATCGAACCGTTAGACACGGAACCCTCAGATCTTTCGCTAAAAACAGAAAAGTCAGCCTATATTGCCTGCCTCTCGCAAGCCCCTTATTTCGCCGCTGGCATTCGTTCTGGAGTGGAGGCTTGCCCCTATAATCGTTGCCAATAGACGGAGCGTGTAATAACGCGGGTAAAGTCCTCTGATTGGGTCAACTCTTCCGGCTTGGCCGTATCGCTAGCGTAGAGTTTGGGGGGCAGGAAAGATCTGCCGACTACACAAAACGCTTCGCATAGAATTCGGGGTTCTCAAATGGCAAAAGCTGAAATTGCAGGTGAACAGATTGTTGCATTAGACCGTCGACGAGGGACCCGTCGCAATTTGGATGCGAACGAGCTACAAGTCCGCGCAGTCATCGCCGAAGAAAAGAAGCGGAACAAAACGCAACGTCGACGTCAAATTGATCCGACGACTTGCGAGCGAGACTATTCGGGCGATGAAGTCGAGTTCATGCAGGCAATGGACGCTTACAAGCGAAAAAATGGCCGCATGTTTCCAACCTGCAGTGAGATCCTCGAGGTGATACGAGACCTCGGGTATGTCCGCGAGCTCACCCACGCAGCGCCGAACGTTTCGTCCGGCACGGCTGCGGAAACTAGCGATTTCTAGTGCGGCACGGCGGTCTCCGCCGTGACTAGCCGTTCGCCTGCAATTCACCGGAAACTTAAGCTAGCCCGATTATCGCGAGGCGAAACCCTGTGTTTTTGCTGTCCGACTTGGGAAACCGTTGACCTGGACTTGCCTCCGTCTACAATGCCAGAGCTCGAAACGTCCCTCTGTGGCCGACCGAGCCAGCATTGATCACGGGCATTTTGCTTGTGACCCACAGGTCAAGGGCATAAAAATGATGACAAAGCGATGGCTAGCTGCACTTCCGGTGTACAACGAGGCGGGATACGTCAATCCGGTTCTTGACGAGGTGTTGAAGTACGCGCCTGATGTATTGGCAGTGAACGACGGTTCAAGCGACGGGACTCGCGAGTTGTTGGATCAACGCGGGGACATTGCGGTCATTCATCATGAAAAGAACTTAGGCTACGGTGCAGCGCTTAGGACGGCGTTCAAATATGCCGTGGACGAGGGCTATGAAATCATCGTCACCTTGGATTGCGACGGACAACACCAGCCCAAACGTATCCCCCGATTCGTATCAGCGTGCCAAGATGTGGATATTGTGTCAGGTTCGCGTTATTTGAAAAAGTATGACGGCGATAGCGTTCCACCCGCTCAAAGACTCTTCATCAACAAGCAGATCACCAAAACCATCAACGATCTGTTTCATTGGAATCTTACCGATACGTTTTGCGGGTTCAAAGCCTATCGAACGTCGGCGGTTGCAAAGATGGATATCACTGTCGACGGATATGCGATGCCATTAGAACTTTGGACGCAAGCGGCGATGCTTGGGATGCGTATCTTGGAGGTCCCCGTCCCGCTCATCTATCTGGACGAGAAACGATCTTTTGGTGGCGCATTGGACGATGGAAGTGTCCGTTTGGCGTACTACAACCAAGTCATCGAACAGAGTATCAAATCCATGAACGAACGCGGGTATTCCATCCCAATCGAGGCTTCGACTTTTTGTGGGGAGTGTCCGTAGAGTGACCAGCCCGGTTTCAGCTGGCATGCCATCGCTAAAAGTCCCGAGGGAAAACAATCGCTTTCTTTGCTTTCCGAAGGCCAGTGATTCGACGTTTCTGCTCGACCGGAATCGCTCGCTTCTCACAGATCGACGTTTGCCGAGCTGGTTTCACGATCTCCGACGCTTAGCGAGAAAGCAAGCGTTGAGTGCGGCCAAGGAATACATGGGCGAGTACGCCCCTTTGCTCGCCGAGTCCATTGCTGATGGAGACCTTGCACATAAACCTTGGGTTGTGGGTGGGCACCAACCTGAATTGTTTCATCCTGGAGTCTGGTTCAAGAATTTTTTGATGGCCGAGATCGCTAAGCAGACAAATTCGGTCGGCTTTCAAGTGATCATTGATCACGATGTGGCTCGCTCGGATTCATTGAGAATACCCTGCATCGCAAACGCGTTTCCGAGTGAAGTCGGCTCGTTAGCACTGCGTTCGATCCCGCTCCCAATTCGCGAGGAGTTGGCCCATCGTATGCCATGGCATACAACACGAAACGAAAGCTTGAATCCCGACTCCTGGAACAAGACCGTCGAAAGCGTTGGTCGATCGATGGCCGATTGTGGGTTGGCTTCACCGTTGCTTCAGAGTCGGCGAAACATGCTGGCGGATTGCATCCGTGCCACAACCAATATCGGAGATGCTTTTTCGCAGTTCCGTCATCGTATCGAGATGGAACACGGTGTCACCAATCTTGAGGTCCCCATTGGGCACCTGTGTGACGCTTCTGCATTTGGATTGTTTGTCCAGCATTGTGTTGCCAACGCTGAGTCACTTTGGACCACCTACAATGAATGCCGCGATGCATACCGCGCTCGGCACAAGATTCGAAATCAAGGTCAGCCTGTTCTCGAATTGCAAAAATGGAAGAACTGGTTTGAGTTGCCTTTTTGGATCTATCTCCGATCGGGTAACAACGTCGTTCGCAATCGGCTTTGGGTCTGCAAACAAAACGATAGTTACCTTTTGAGTGACAGTTACGATCCAATCAAGAGGACCTTATCCGTTGACCTTTCGCACGATACGAGTGAATTGGCGGAGAATTGGTCTAAGATCGTTGAGCGTGGCATTTGCATTCGCCCAAGAGCGCTCATGACAACAATGTACCTGCGTTGTTTTGTCGCCGATCTATTTGTGCATGGCATAGGGGGCGGCACTTACGACGAGCTAACTGATGACATCCTTTCTCAATGGCTCGGTGTTGAACGTCCAGCCTACCTCATCAGTTCTGCATCGTTGTTCTTGCCTTTTCTCTCGCACCGGGAAAGCGAGCAAAGCGATCCGGCTAATGATGTTTCATTGATTCAACGCGAGCTGCACTTGATGCGATCAGTGCCTGAGCGGTTTTTGGATCGAAACAACGAATCGCAGCGAGCCCTCTTCGAATCCCATGCGCACCAATTGGCGAATATTCCAAAGCGTGGAAACAAGCTCCAATGGCACAAACAGACAGCAAAAATTAAACACCAAATCGAAATCGCCATCGAACCCAAGAAGAAATTGTTGCTTGCCAAGCTTGAGTCAATGCAACGTGCAATCCAACAAAGCAAGATTCTGAATGCGCGCGAGTATTCGTTCGTTCTGTTCAAAGAACAAGACGTAGTCGGACGCTTAGCCAAATTGGCCCAAACTGCTTGCGACCAACCTTCCGATGCCGCGATTGCGGTCATGTCATGAGGTGAGCCGCAGGCGTAGTTTGGGACCATTGTCCCGAACGAATCAACGGACGGGATAATCGTCCCATCCTTCGGTACTTTTTATACTGTCGATCCCTTAAGAATCGGGCTTTGACGCAATTTCCCGGAAGACTTTGCCGATAAGGCAGTCTGTGTTGCTACGCACTTTCCGCAAGCAGTCGCAGGCATTCCATTGTTTAACTCAACTTCCACTCTCGACCCCAGCGATTGGGCATCGTTGCGTGATCAAAGTCATCGAATGCTTGACGATATGCTTGACTATGTCTCGCAGATTCGCGAACGTCCCGTTTGGCAATCGGCACCTGAGTCTATCGAAGAGACGTTTAAGTCAGGAATTCCTTTGCAGCCGCAAAGCCTCAGCGCTACGCACGACCTCTTTATGCAAAATGTGCTCCCTTATGCGGTAGGCAACGCCCATCCTGGATTCATGGGTTGGGCACATGGTGGTGGTTCGGTCGTCGGGTTGTTGGCTGAAATGCTAGCATCTGGGCTCAACTCCAATTTGGGTGGTCGCGATCAAATTCCCATTCAGGTCGAGCAGCAAGTGGTTCGGTGGATGCAGCAATTGTTTGGCTTTCCTG
>JBBRGW010000398.1:0-4152 GCA_038223525.1 Pirellulales bacterium | reverse complement strand
CGCTTGAGCATATTGATCCACACGCTGTCCTGTCGCATCGTGACTATAAGTCGATGCCATGGTTGTCCAGTCTGCAGCTGTCGGCTTTGCAGGTTTCTTGATTCTCTGTATCGGGCGGACAACCGTCTCACAAGTGGCTTTAGTGATCTCCTTTTCTCTCTTGTCTGGCACCAAAGACTTGTCCGACGATGCCGCGTTTTCTTGCATGATGGCAGACTGAGAAGGCTGGGATAGCTTGGAAGACTGGGCATACGCAGACCCGCAGATCATTAAAGCAGCGAGACCGGTAAGCAGAAGACTTTTGAATTGGTTCGATGGCTTGCTCATAGCTCTTAGACTAATTAATGACCAATCCGAACCAAACTATTGCAACGTGGAAGCGGTATTTTGCTGCGAAGAAAATCCGATTGTAGGGGTTGCGACGATTCATCGACCTCCACGAACCTGCGGACGGGACTATGGCCGGACTATAGCCCCATCCAACACGCATTCGTTTACTGAGCAACGAACTCTTTTGGCAGCGTAAACTTCTTCGATTCTGCGTTGGTTCGAGTCGTCAACTCGATCTTATTAGCGCCTGGATGATCTGGATCCTCTAGCACCACCCAAACAACTTTTTGATTGCGCTCGGACGTAGACACCACCGTGGTGACCGGGTTCGCACGTCTTACCAGATCAGTCAGTACTATTCGCAGCGGCACACTGTTTTGCTTGAAAGCCCGTATCGATTGGTTTCGGGTTATCCCCTCTTTTTGAAAGGAAGTTCCATCGATGGTCATCGAGATCGCGGAGCCGGGCACCACCGATTCTGCGACTTCTCCTGCGATCAATTGAAGCGCCGCTTCCAATGACTCTTGCTCGAAGCCGATCGTGATGGCCGATGCCAAAACTTCCTCGATCGATTTCGAAGGCGGCTTGGTGGTCGGTGCGGGCTTGGCGCCAACGTTTGAACCGCTTATGCCGGCGGATTGATTCACGGCCATCCAACTTGCGATCGCGATGTTCCCAATCGCCTCTGTCGGCAAGTAAACGTTTGCTACTACTTGACCGTCCTCAAGTCCGACTCGCAAATAACGATTCATGGCTCGCATCATTTGAGGGTAGCGCAGGCCCAGCGCTCGCCAATAAGGATGCAAAGCGACTCCGGACGACAAACCCTTTTCGAATTCGTCAGGCAATACGACCAAACTGGACTTTATCGCCGACGCAAATTTGGTAATGTCCCGCGTCTCGGAACTAATCAGACGCAACTCCATGTACCAACGCGGTTCTAACGATGTGACAAACAACACCGCTTGCATCGACTCGTCCATCGCCTCTCGCAATGCCTCCTGTAACTTTGGAAACCCTGACAAGAGTTCACGACCATCTCCGAAAAGAAAGCTCGGCGCTGCAAGGATCGTCAAATCCGAGCGGCTATCCGTCGTCTTGAGCAAAGTCTCCAATTGACGCCGCAATGGGGCTGGACCTCCATTGAGGTCGGGAATCGTACCAAGCAATTCCGACGGACCTATGACAATTCTTTTCACCAAAGCGGCTCCGTCGGATTGCATTTCTTCCATCACAATGGAGGTCGCATTGGCTTGAAGCTCGTTGCTCCAAAATCCTTTCTTGACGCTAGTCTTGGAATCAAAAGCTTTCCATTTGTAGTCGGATAAGCCTTTTACGATCGAATCGATCGATGTCGGCTGCGCGAACGAGACTCGAAACACGGCCTGTGGAAGCCCAGGATTCTTGCTCGGATACAAACCAATCGCGACCGTCTGGATTCGAGGATCACCAAGCAACGGGATGCTAGAAAACAGCTTTGTAAGTTCCGGCTGCGATTCGCTCCACCATTGGTTGAGCGGACCCGCGGCACCGCGACCGTACCACATGTCGCTTGAGGCAAATAGAACCGCCTCCACCCCTGCAGGGAACAATTCAAGCGAATATGCAGAACCCGCATAAGGAGGTGCCCAAAGCGATTGCCCGTCGTCTTTATCAATTGTAAAAAACTCACTCGCCAAATCGGTCGGTTTGCCTTGCTGTGATCCAACGCTGTTGCCACCTGTCGCTGGCGATCTTGACTCGGGCTTGTCAGTCACAGAAGTGGTTGTCGGTGAAGTGGTTGTTGTTCGAGTCGATGGCGCATTGCTTGGGTTCGGATCCACCGCTATCGTTTTGGTTCCATTGCGGACGAGCAAAGTGATCACGATGCCGAACAACAAACAGGCTCCACCAATCATTGCGGGCAAGACCCACATCGGCTTCTTTTTCTTCTTGAGCTTCCTTTTGTTTTTACCGCTACTAGATCGAACGGGGCCGGTAAGGCTTTTGCCTGGCGACGGAGAAGCTATGGCTTTTGCTTCAAGCTCGGGTGCATTCACTTGTTTCGCCGATGGGTTCGCAAGCGGAGTTGGCAATTCACTTGCCGGTTGGTCACCTTGGCTGCTGGTCTTCGCAAAAGGTGCAGAAACGGTCGGTTTCACTTCGGCTGTGAGGCTCGGCGTTAAGTGCTCAACAGACTGCGTTGGGGGAGACGAAACAGAGGCAATCGCTTGCATGGGTTGCGTCACCACCGGCGGCCCGGGCGCTCTACCAGGCGTCGATTCGGGCGTCAAAGCCGGTACAGGTTTCGATATCGGATCGATTTTCGCTACTGGTTTTTGCTTCGCTGCTGGTTCTGGTTTCGCTATCGCTACTGGTTTTGCCAGCTCTGAAACCTTCTTCGCAGCTTGGGCCTCGATCCACTTTTCTGATTCGTTTACTGCAAATTCAATCGCCTTTATCAATTCCGTTGCGGTTGCAAAGCGAGACGAGGGATTCTTGGCTAAGAGGTGAGAAAGGCAGCGGTGAAGGGGAGGTGGCAGCACCGATGACGGGAGAGGCTGGATGGATTTTGTAAGGTGCGCGTTTGCCCATTCTTGCGTTGACTTTATTGGATCAGGACCAAAGGGATAGTTCCCGGCTAGTGCTTGATACCATACGCAGCCGAGCGCGTACAAATCCGTTTGAACCGATGGAATCGCATTGGGCAAGGTGAACTCAGGTGCTCCATAGCCAATCAAGGTTTCCCGATTAAGTGCGACAATCGAGACTGCGTTCGCAGAGTAGGGGTTCGCAGGCGGGAAGAACGGATCGCGCCGAAGAACGAATTCGCTTTCATCAACGCCCAGGATCGCGTCGGCGCAAATGTTGCCATGTACCAAACCTGCTTCATGCATTTTTTGGATTCCGGATGCAACCTGTTCCACCATTGCCACCGACGCTCGCCAATCCAATAGATGGTTGGCTAAAACATCCGACAACGACTTGCAATCGTATAGTTCGCACACTGCCAAGAGACTCGTCCGATGTAAGCCCGCGAAAAACCAACGATCCAGTGAAGGATGCGAAAGGGCGACGGACCGCTCCGCGAGTTCCAGGCTGGGTGGCCAAGCTCGCAAATGCGACTGCGATAAATTTTGTTCGGTCAATTGGTAGCACACCAGAGGCAGGCTATTGGGCTTTGCAACATCGACCGCTTGAAACCAATTGGGCCCAAGAGTAGACACCAAAGGCTGGATTATGCGATACGAGCCACAGACAAGTGAAATAGCCTGGTTGGTGAATAGGACGTTTGCTTGAAAAGAAGTGATTTTCCCCAGTCGAATCAGTTCGGCGGCCAGCCTTTCGGGATCGTGTAACACGTCCGGGGAGGAGGACTTAGCGATTTCCGTTGCCCAAGATCGGCATTCATCGGGTGACGCCAGTTCAGCGTCATGGATTCTCTCCCACAATTGGACCGACGATGTCGCCACGGTTTAGTGTCCTAGGACGTACGCGAATATCAGGGGGGCTACGAGGGTTGCGTCACTATGGATCATGAACTTAGGAGAGGTGGCAGTCAATTTATTCCAAGTGATTTTTTCATTGGGGACTGCACCGCTGTATCCGCCGTAACTTGTCTCTGCGTCGCTGATTTGAGCAAAGTAGGCCCAACGGCGGGTATCTTTTTCCTCCAAATCTTGGATGAGCAATGGAACAACACAAATGGCGAAATCACCTGCGATACCACCGCCAATTTGAAAGAAGCCGACCCCTCGGTCTTTGCTGCATGTCCGGTACCATTGAACCAGGTGTTGCAGTTGTTGTGTTCCGCTTTTGAGTGCGTGGTGACTTGTAACGGTA
>JBBRGW010000397.1:0-4178 GCA_038223525.1 Pirellulales bacterium | reverse complement strand
GATTCCTGAGATTGTCTTTCCCTCATCGTATAGGATGACGACGGTTTCGAAGCCCTGGGCAATGGCGGAGTTGGGAGTGACGATCGATTCCAATAGATACTCACGCGTCTTTTGCGATCCGAGCGAACTCAGGTTCGGTCCAACTTCGCCCCCTGTCGCGCCGACTTTGTGGCACCGGACACAGGACAAACTGCTTCGGGTAAAGAATAGTCCGCGACCAAGATTCGCGTCCCCTCCGTCGATACAATCTTCGTAGTGCTTCTTTGGGTCGGAATCTTTTAGCTTGGCGATCTCTGCCATTTTGTCGGACAGTTTTTTCTCGAGGTTCGGTTCGAGTTTACCGGCACCCGCTTCGGCTACATTGATCCAGCAATCGCGTTCTAGAGAGCCATTTAGGTACTTGGTTACCCCTTCGGCGATCAACGCCTTTGCGGGCTCCGTGGACATACTGCCAAGCAGATCCCAAGCGGTTTGCCGTTCTTTGAATTCCTTGGAACCGATAGCACGCTTCAAACTTTCGACCGCTTCGTTTGGTTTTTTCTCAACCAAGAACGACATGCTGGCAAGCCGGACGTCAATATTTGAATCCTTGAGAAGGCCAGCGATGAGTGGCTGGATCGAGTCCGGAGCGAGTTTGGTCAACGCTTTGATTGCGGAACCACGTCTCACTCCATCCGATTTTGGATCCTTGGCAGTTACTAAGAGAGTGTCCGCGATTTCAGAAATGCCGAATTTAGCGGCAACCTCCAAGAACTTGTCCCGAACTGAGGCAGGGGCGATAACCAGTTCATTCATCCGTTCTCGCAGAAGTTTGATTGCAAGATCAGAACTTCGATCGGCCAGTGGTTGATGTCGGTTCATCACTCGATCTCGATCTCCTGGCTTGGCCCAATTGGCGAGCATGTCAAGAGCCTCTACTCGCATCGCCTCGCTCCCCATGGATTTGGCGGCGAAGTTGGCAAGTTGCGTTGCATCTTGATCGCGACCCATGCGAAAGCCGGCATTGAGAACTCGATGCACTAAAGGTTCCTCGCTATCTTTGGACAGGTCTACTTCTGCCAAAGCGGGCAACTGGCTATGCAATTCAGGTACATCGTTAATGGCACGAGCAACCTCTTTTTGAACTTTTGCGGAGTTGTCCGATAGGAATTCAAAGATCGAAGGGTTTGCTAACTTCCGGAGCGAAACAACTGCAGCCAACCGAACCGCTTCACTTGTGTGTTTCTTGAGTGCGACGATTTTGGAGTAGTCTTTGACACCGGCTAAGCCAATGATCCCCGCGTGTCGCAGGATTGGATCTTGGTTGTCATTCTCTGCTAACATTTTGACGATGTCGTCCACTGCAGCGTCCGAGCCCAGCATTCCGATCGCCATGCAGCTTGCTGATCGCACGATCGCCGACTCCTCTTTGAGCAGTTCGGTTAATGCGGGAATCGCCGATTTGCAACCGCCATCGGCAAGCATTTCGGCTGCTCGCGCAACGATCATCGGTTCTGAACTCGCAAGTGATTTCAGTAGCGCAGTTGCAACTGTGTCGTCGCTGGGTGTTTTTCGAAGCAGTTGCCCCAAGCCCCAAACGCAGTGGAGTTTTTTAAGGACTGGCGTGTAGGCTTGTTGCAAGGCAGCGATGAAGACATTGCGGTTACCACGTTCTGCAAGTTCCCATTGCGCTTCGAGTCGAACGCGTCGATCGGCATGGCTCATCAGCTCGCCCAATTCGGAGTCGGCTCGCGATTTCATTCCTTGGCCAAGGATCGAACGCGTGTTCTTTACCAAGTCAGTGGTTTGGGCTTTTTCATCTGCGAACCGGTAGATGCGTCCTTTGTTTTCACCGTTCCAACCATTGACCCAATCGCTTACATACATCCCGCCATCGGGGGCGAAATCGACGTCGGTAGCCAGGATCTTCCATATGAATTCTTCGTTGCTTTTGACTTCAAAGAAAGCTCCCTTGGGGTTTACTTTGATCATGCGGATACCGCTATTGGACGCTTGGCCGCGGAAGTCGCAAAGGAAAAAAGCGTTCGTAAATTGATCAGGAAATCCTTCTTTGGCAACCAATCCAGTGCCGGGGTAACATGCCAAGCCTGATGGGCCATCCGCAATGTTTGCGATCGGAGGGATGGTGTAGGCAGGTGTCTCCTCACTAAACGGATACCAGATTTTTTCACGATTGAATGGGCCGCGATCTGGGAAGTATTGGTACATCATGCGCCAACCGGTATCGCCACCGCGAACAATGCACACCCATCTGGCTTTGTCGCCAGAGTCGGAGTTGTTGTCGCCGCTAAACAGATTTCCAAAATCATCAAACGCCAGTTCTTGTGGGTTTCGAAGTCCGCTTGCGACGACCTCAAGTTTGCTGCCGTCGAGTTCGCAGCGGAACACTGCCCCGCTTTCCGGATTGGCGAGCAAGCCGTTAGGCGTTTCGACATGGTAGCCACGGTCGCCGATCGAAAAATAAAGTCTTCCGTCGGGGCCGAGGATCAGACCATGCATATCATGACCGCGAAAGGCGACGCGAACACCGAACCCGTCGGCAAGAACAATGCGCTCGTCCGCTACACCATCGTTATCTTTATCGATGAGAGCCCAAAGACGCGGGATGTTTGTGTAATAGATTCGGTCTCCCCTAACCAGTGCGCCCGAGCCGGTCCCTTCCTCGATACCGTTGAAACCGGAAGCAAACACCGAGGACTTATCCGCTTTAAAGTCGCCATCGGTATCGACCAGTATACGGAGCAAGTCGTCGTACTTTTCGAAAATCGAAACTTTCTCGCCCAACTGTTCGCGATGGTATTTGACACGGTCCGCTACGGTTTGTGCAGCGAGGTCCGCTGAGAGCCATTTCTCATCATGGCCTCGATTGTCGGTGACGCCTGTACCCTGTCGGTAGGTTTCGCACACAACGACACGGCCGCGATTGTCGATGGTGAAAGCGACTGGATTACCCATCATCGGCTCAGCCGCAAAAAGTTCACAGGAAAATCCTGCGGGCCTTTGGAAGGAGCCAATCGCCTTGGTTGCGTCCTCGGATTTTTCTGCGAGCTCCGTTACGACGGGCTTGGGACGCTGGGGAGTGTCATCGGCAATTGCTATCGCAATAGAGGAATAAGTCACAGCGGAAATGAGGCACAAAAGGTCGCTTATGCACATTCGAAACAACTTGAATTGGGGAGGGAGGGGATTCATAGAAGCCTTTTCTGAATAAGCACTTGTTCAACGAGATTTCTCCGAAACCGAGCTTCATTGAACGGTATTGTGAGTGAGGGACGATTTCCAATCGTTACGGATACTTTGAATCGTATTTCGGACCGCAGTAAATGCCAAGTGTCAAAAGGCCGCCTGAAACGATTGTTTTCATTGTTTTGAATGGAACGGTTTTAAAGGCAGCTAGCTTTTAGATAAAGGCTTACTGGACTACGGTCGAAAATAAACAGAAGGTTCACCATTGAGTTTAGTGAGCTACATTTCTGTTGAGGCATGGACGCCATTTTGCCCGTCAGCAGCCTGAAGGTTGACTGAATAACTCCATTCAAGGCGTCCAATCATGCGTTCCAAGTCCATCTTTCTGCTGGTGATCGCGCTCGCGTTCGGCGTGGTCGCGTCGGTTGCGGTAAGCCAAATAGTTCTCGACCAGAAAAACCGTGGTGCCGTCGAAACGGTTCCCGTTTTAATCGTGACCAAAGAGATATCCGCGGCGACCAAGGTGCCAGTCGACAGCGTTCGATTGGAACAGTGGCCGGCAGACCGCGTTCCCATGGGTGCAATCTCCGATCCGAAGTTGATCGAAAACAAGTTCACCAAGCAACGAATTTATGCAGGCGAACCAATTATTGACGCCAAGCTTTCAGCCAAAGGCCGTGACTTTATCGTGCCCGAAGGTTATCGCACATTTGATATCGGCGTGCGAGACGAGACCGGTGGAGGTGGGTACATCGGTCCGGGTGACCACGTCGATGTGTTTGGCTACTTTGACAAAGGGCCTCGGGTCAAGGCGGCAAAGAGTGTCAAGGTGATGGAGAACCTCGAAGTAGTCATGATCGATGGTAATGCGATTGTGGACGGGGATGGAAACAAGACAAAGAAGTCAACGACGATTCAACTGCTCGTCAGAGATTCGCAGTACATCGTTTTGGATACCGCGAGCAATCTCGGCAAGCTTCGCTTGGCACTGC
>JBBRGW010000396.1:0-4182 GCA_038223525.1 Pirellulales bacterium | reverse complement strand
GGTTGCTGCGGGGACCGATCTCGTCGACTTGGAAACAGAGAAAGCATCGGTGCAGATTTCGGCTCCCGAGGATGGAGTCTTGGTCAAGATTCTGAAGCAAAGCGAGGAGTTTGCAGCGGTCGGAGATGTGATTGCATCATTCCAGCCAGCTCCCAAAACTGCAGCTGCTCCCGTCGCAACGGCACCTGTCGCAACGGCACCTGTCGCAACGGCACCTGTCGCTGCCCCCATTGTGAACGCAGGAACGAGCACGGCTGGGGCTCGTGTTATGCCGGCCGCCCAGCGGATGCTCGAAGACAATCAGATCGTAGCCGGACAGGTACCCGCGACTGGCCCTGGAGGGCGTCTGCTGAAAGAAGACGTTTCGAGGTTTGTTTCTCAAGCGGCATCGACTGCGAGTTCGATTGCAGTAGGCGCAGGAGTTGCGGCGACAGTAGCAGCTACGGTGGTTGGCAAAGCGGTCGCGAGCATCACCCATGCACCGGCCGCGTCATCGGTTCCTACTATCTCGACACAATCGTTGATGCAAACAGGTACACCGAATCGAAGCGAAGAGGTCAAGCCGATGAGCATGATCCGACGAACGATTGCGACTCGATTGGTACAAGCTCAACACAATGCCGCTCTGCTCACGACGTTCAACGAAGTCGACATGCAACCGGTCATGCAACTGCGCACCAAATACAAGGATGCGTTCAACGAAAAACATGGAGTGAAGCTAGGTTTCATGTCCTTCTTTGCCAAAGCTGCTTGCGAAGCCTTGCGTCGCTTTCCGTCGGTCAATGCAGAGGTTCGAGGCAACAATGTTGTCTACCGAAACTACTGCGATGTTGGCATCGCGATCGGTGGAGGTAAAGGGCTAGTGGTCCCGGTCCTTCGCAATGTCGAAAAGATGGGCTTCGCTGAAATCGAACGATCGATCGGTGAGTTTGCAACGCGAGCGTTGGCCAACAAGTTAATGCCGGACGATCTCGAGGGTGGAACGTTTACGATCAGCAATGGAGGCATCTATGGGTCGTTGCTCTCAACTCCTATCGTGAATCCACCGCAGAGCGGCATCTTAGGTCTGCACTCTATTCAGGAGCGTCCAATCGCTCTCAATGGACAAGTGGTCATTCGGCCGATGATGTATTTGGCGCTGACTTACGATCATCGTATCGTCGACGGACGCGAAGCGGTATCGTTCCTGAAGACGATCAAAGACGTGATCGAGGATCCGGCGCGATTGTTCTTGGAGATATAAGTCGTAACAGTGGCCGACGCTGGTACTAGCGTCGGTTCGAATGCTAGCAGCATCAGCCACGTGATTATTCGTCCCTGACCTCAAACAACGCCGCCGTGTTGAGGACCGCCGCCGGGCGGCATCTCGGAAAGAGCGGGTTTGGCGGTACTACAATTTCAATGTTACGATAGTGCTTGCCATCGCTGCCCGTCATGACATGGATTCGAGAGGCCGGTACGTCAACCACCCAATACTCATCAACGCCGCTCTCCGCGTATAGGTCAGCCTTCTCGAGCAGGTCGTTGGCCAAGCTGCTATCGGAGACTTCGATTAACAGCATAACGTCGGCCGCTGTCGGTCTCACGCGACCATAGCGACGGGGCTTAAGCCACAAGATATCGGATTCAGGTCGGTTGTCATCGCACGCGAAACCGCATTGAACGCGAATATTCGCGTCTAACGAGTGAGTGCTTTCGACCGACCAGCGGGTCAAGTAATCTATATAATCATCATGAACTGGGCCTGCTGGATTCATAAAACGCAACTCCCCACGGATCAACTCGATCTTTCGCGGCGCGATACAGTCAAACGCACCGCGATCAACCATCGAGTCAAATTCCGTACCGGTGATTTTGCTTGAGATACTCATGGATTACCTTTCAATTCGCTTGGTTGTTTACCTATTGTAGCTGCTCTCATGCAACTTGCACTCCATAGGTTTAGGCATTCCGTGGCCGACTCTGCTGGCGTCGGTTCGGTCGATGTGAATAGCTCTTCGATTAAAACTCTTTCGCCCCTTTCCCAGCGATTTTTTTGGATCCGAAGCAGATTCTCTAGAGAATCTCTATGTGTTTTGGAATTGGCGTCATCGGCGGGGTCTTCATTCCTCATTTTTGGGCGATTCTCGGGATACGGACGATCAAAAAAAAGAACAATGTTTGCCGTCCTGAAATTTTCAAATGAATACTCTGCTTGTAGTATATTGCTTTGCGGAGGCGCCCGTTACATGCGATTTTGGAAAGAGCCAAGTTTCCGAATGCCCGTCGCAAGAAGGAGTCGAAAGCATCGAAATCTTCCGGTACACTGTGCGATGACTTCTCTGCGTCTCACGCGGCGCAAACGCTCATTGGGCTGAACGTTCCCCCCTTACCCTTTCTCATAGCTAACGATCATGATGCAGCTTGGTTTTGTCAGTGCGATTCTCCCCGACCTTTCGTTGGAACAAGTATTCGAGGTGGCAGCGTCGATCGGCTACCGGTACGTGGAGGTAATGTGTTGGCCACCAAGCAAAGCCGACCGGCGCTACGCAGGTATCACGCATATCGATGTCGGCGGTCTCGACGATGCTTCGGTCTCGACTATCAAGGCACTCGTGCAAAGGACAGGCGTTCAAATAAGTGGACTTGGTTACTACCCGAATTGCCTCGCACCCGACGAAGCAGAAGCCCAGCGTAGCGTCGAACACCTCAAGCAAGTCATACTGGCTGCACCCAAGTTGGGACTCAATTGCGTCAATACGTTCATCGGCCGAGACTATACCAAGAGCGTTGACGACAACTGGCCTCGACTCATGAAAACTTGGAAGCCCATTGTCGATCTCGCCGAGAGTTGCGGAGTTCGGATCGGGATCGAGAACTGTCCGATGTTGTTTACCAAGGATGAATGGCCAGGAGGCAAAAACATCGCCAATTCGCCGGCCAATTGGCGACGACTCTTTAGCGATCTAGGGAGCCCTAACCTGGGGCTCAATTACGACCCATCGCACATGATCTGGCAATGTATGGACTATCTCAAACCGATGCGGGAGTTCATCGACCGCATATTCCACGTCCACGCCAAAGATGTTCGAATCGATCGGCATTTGCTGAACGAAGTTGGGATTTTCGCTCATCCCAATCTCTATCATTCGCCAAAACTGCCTGGTCTAGGGGAAATCAATTGGGGACAGTTCTTTTCCGTGCTAGGAGATGCCGGCTATCAAGGGCCAGTATGCGTGGAAGTCGAAGACCGAGCCTACGAGGCGACCCTAGAGAATCGCAAAGAGTCGCTATCGCAGAGCTATCGGTACCTAAGCCAATTTGTCGGGAGATGAGCGGGGCTAGTTGCTGAAACGTTTGCGGTGATACAGTTTTAAGGCAGCCAGTGCGTGGTAGGCGCCGCCGCACTCTAAGTCGATTCCCTCGCTTGCCTTGAGCATGTCGCAGAGTCGCGTTGCTGCTCGTTCCATCCATGGCTCGCTCAGTTCGCTTGCGTTCAATGTGTACGATAGGAACTCGAGCGTATGACCCGTTGCGCTGATGCCACTGCTTAAGTCGATGCTGTTTCCGGGCCTTGAAGTGTAGTTGGTTGAGAAAGAGCCGTCCGAGTTTTGGAAGCGTCGAGCCTTGTCGATCGAGTCTTCGACGACTCGCTTTGCCATCGCCCATCCCTCATCGAACAATCCCTTGTTTCGTTTGCGATATTGGACCGCATGTGCTAGCCCCATCAGCCTGTGCATACCGCCACAAGCGCTTTCCGTGAGGTCTTGTTGTGCTTCAAAACGTACGATTGGTTCCAATGTCCAAGTGTTTCCGTCGCTCGCTTGCCACTGCTGCTCGTCCGGGAAGAAATTAGTCAATGCGATCAATGTCCACGAGTACTCTTTGAATGGATTTTTAGGGACATCCCATTGCGCTTGCCGTGCCCAATCTGCGATCGAGAGCGTCTGATTGTCGACAACTATTTTCCTATTCAGGGCAAGCGGTATTTGGGAGAAGTAACCGAGCCATTGGTCCGAATGTCCTTGTCCGATATAACTGCCCGCTTCGACGCGAGCGATGATCCCATTGCGCTGGGTGATCGGCAAGACTGGTCCAACGGATAGCTCCCATCCGTTCATCGCTCCGCCGGAAAATAGGAAGTCGATCGCAGGAACCGATTTGCCCTCGACTTGCATGGGAAGTTGATCGCCATAGGCGATC
>JBBRGW010000395.1:0-4190 GCA_038223525.1 Pirellulales bacterium | reverse complement strand
ACGACGCGGAGCATAGCGCGAATGTTAGAAAAACATATCAAGGAAAGCGGGCTTGATACACGCACGACGCCCCACACGCTGCGCCACAGCTTTGCGACCCACTTACTGGACCGAGGTGCAGACATCCGCAGTGTTCAAGAAATGCTCGGTCACAAGAGTCTGGTAACGACGCAAATCTACACGCATGTTAGTACCGCAGCGCTCAAGCAGGCGTACACCAAAGCGCACCCACGCGCTTCGAAAAAACCAGCCGCTTTAAAAGAGACAAAGGTTCGATAGCTCGTTAGCCGCCGACGCACTGTCTGCGATTGAGACCCCGAGCAGCTTGTCTGGTTTGGAGAGCAATTTGACCGCCAAGTCGGGCGGCAGTATGAGAATTACCCCTAGTGGAATTCGCCAGAATTCCTTCAGTGCTTGGAGCTCTGGCGAGTTCCACTTCGGTTCATTGCTCCACGGTTAGATTTCCTTCTGCCGGTCGCCAAAGTCCTCATCGAGGCCGTAGTAGCTGCAATATCGTGCTCTCGGATTCGGTATCGGGCATGTTGTACCCAGCTACCCTGCGAAGTTCGATGTTTTGTAATAGTCCTAAGTGTCGAGCTTCACCCCGCTCCTCCACCCATTTCGGGCCCTTGATAGCAAGCAGTCGACGAAACTTGTGCCAGTCTTCCTTCAGCCAAGTGCAAAGACGCGTCAAAGGACCGACTGCTCGAGCCGTCAACGTGTCGTAGCGAAATTCCTCTAAAACCTTTTGAACGCTAAGCGGATAGACAGGGATCTTTAATTCCAAGTGATCGATCACGCGAGCGACGACCGTCATCTTTTTTGCGACGCTATCGCACAAAGTGACTTGAACATCCGGACGCAGAATGGCAACCAGCACGCCGGGCACACCTCCACCCGCACCGATATCTAAAATCTCTTCATTCGGCTGAAGAAGTTTAGCTAGTTGCCATGCATCAAGCAGATCTCGTTTTACGAAAAGCTCCGGCGTCGTGTGGCGAGTCAGGTTGATGCTCTGATTCCAGGACCAGATTTGCAAACAGTATTCCGCAATACCGTTCCAAGCTTCAACCGAAATATCGGTCATTTCAAGCGGACTAGCATGCAGTTGCAAGAGCGGCAAAAGCTCTGATCGATCCCCTTGGTACATCGGGGGTTTCTTTTTGATCGCAGCCCCTAAACTGCTACCGTCGCTGATTTCAACATTGCCTTCAGCTTCAACCGGTCGATCATTGTTACCGGTCGGTGGAATTTCATCATCGGTCTCTGGCAATGGCTTATTTGAATTCATGCGTCCTTTTTTCGATCTGCTGTGGGGGAGCGGCAAAGCCCGAGCGGAAGAGAGCTAGCCGCCGTTATCCCGTCTGAATACTACGTAATTTTTGTCACCCGCGGCTAGCACCCTGCAGCTCACTCGAGTTAAAGCAATCCCAAGTGTAACTGAGCCGTGGCCAAGGTGATACACTAACCCCAAAGAACAACGAAATACCTCGATCAATCGCCCAACTTGGCGATCGGCAGAATGGAAAGTACCGTAGGATGGGAGCATAAGTCGTCTGATGATTCATTCGGGACGATGGTCCCAAACGACAACGGGTAGGCAAGCCAACCGACCTCACTAGCACAAGTTTCGACGTTTGTTTTTTCAAATCCTGAGACGGAATAATGCAATGGATTTTCGCACGCTCGTCCTTTTCTCGTCCGTATGGACATCCCTGCTCCTTCCCATGCCAACGGCGTCGGGCCAGATTCGCGATCGAGCTAGATCGGTTGTAGATAGCGTTCAAACGAAGAATCAAAAAGCGATGCGCGGTTTCGTGCTCGACGAAGATGCGATCGATGGGATATCGATCGCTGTCTCCAAGCAATGGCTAGAGAAGGAGGTGCCAGACATTTATGCCAAGTCGCTAGATTTGGCTGAGCAAGCAGCAAGCGCAGCCAGGATTCAGTTGCGAGATCGTTTAAAGATATTGATTGATCTCAAGGAAGGAGCATTCCAATTTTTGATCCGCAAAGAATTGGATCGCATTGAGCTAGAGATAGAGAAACCGCCGAATGACGACTATCAGTTCTTCACGCTAAGAGTCAAATCGAATTCGGTAACAAGCCGAAACTTAGCCAGTGGTGCGAATCGTAGAATCGCAATTTGGAGTTGGCATGAACGGCTAGCTGACGTCGAAACTCAAAAACCAAATATCCTTGCAAGCGAGCTGAAATCGAGGAACATCGATGCGACTTCGCTGCCGCCGAGCCTAGCTAGCCGATTCTATCCGAAGGGAGAAACTGAGGAGCAATGGACCACTCGCGTCGCCATCGTAGCGCATCGACTCGATAAGCAAATTGAATTTCAAGGGACCGGTGATATCATGGTCGCCGTCGGTGGCGATCAACCTCCGGATCTCGCGTCGTTGATGGGGCAACTCATGCAATCGCAAATGACTACTTTGCTGCAGGAGTTGACAAATGGAACGAGCAAGCCCTCGCAGCTCCAAAGAGACGACATCGCATGGACCAACAGCGCGATAGCGCAAGCAGAAAAAATGGATGCTGCTTACTTTCGAGCAACACAAGTCAGGCTGGACCCATTGCTCGGATCCGCAGTCGTTGATTCGCTTTTTATGGTCAAGCAGTCGGGGGGCAAATGGACTGTCGTTTGGCGAAATCTTTCAACGCAAAACGCAAACGATCAAAAGCAAGAAACAGTGCAACGAATTAAGGATGACCCACAGGTCAAAGCGATTCAATCCCAGTTTGAGAAATGGGGTGGCACTTCGGTTTCGTTAGACAGTGCACTTCGAATGGGTGCTGCAACGATGACCGCTCAGAACAGTGTCACCAACGAGTTTCAAACGTTCTCCGAAAGCTTTCTGAGGAGATTGGACTCTCCGTCCGTTCACGAGGCAAAAAAAATGCAAGCGAACAGTAAATAAAAAAGGTCGTGGTATGCCGCTCCATCGTCACACCACGACCATGATGTCCGTCGATCAGTTTTGCAACTGACCGGACTTCCCAATCCTTGCTGGTACTATGATCGACTCGTAGCAGGGGAAGTTTTCACTATCCTCAATGTGGTTACCAAAACCGTCACAACCGGCAATGTTTCTATTAGCCTCGCGAGCGGGGATTGTTGATAACCGGTGTGGCCATCCGATCCTGCGGTGGATTCGCCTTCATTGGCGGGACAGCTTGAACTGCAGAAACAGGACTCACTAGTTGTGAGCGTTCGATCGCAGTCGAGTGAGCGGCAGTGGGACCACCGGAATTGGATGAAGGTGGCGTGCTGCACGAAGTCTGATTCCCGCAGGCAGTTCCGCACTTTTGCGAACAAGCATCCGAAGGAAGTGCGAACAGTGTGGACACTGGGCTAACGTAGCGGTTTCGTACCTGCTTTCCTGCAACTACTTTGCAACCGCCAGCCTTACATCCGTTGCCTCCGCCGCAACCCTGGTTGCAGGGGGTTGAATGCAATTTCGTTTGGCATTCAAAGCAATTGCACTGCATGTCTACGTGCTGAGAGACACGAGCCACGATCGCAGCCCTTTCGCTTGCGTAGCCGTCCCATAGGTTTGGCCGCCAATCGTTGCATTGCATGATGCCTGCAAGCTGAGAATAGGGGCGACCCGCATCACCTTGAAAGGAAACAGCTTTAGCCGAATGATGAGAGGGAGCTATAGCCGAAGATTCCGCGATCATTTCGTCGGAACTCGTCGCGTTCTCAGCACGGACTAGCGTAGATCGCGGGTCCACGTTGACCTGCCTGTCGGATGGGGACTGAGCTTGGATTTGAGTAGCGCAAGCCAAAAGAATGGCTGCTGCGTGCATCGTGCGTCGCATGGTAGGTTGCCCTGTAGAAAGTCTTCCGTGATTTGTTCTTAAAGAAAATGAGCGATGGCGAATTGCCCTTTACCGTGACGACGTTTAGCCACATTTACTGCGAGACAAGTCGCAGCGGGTTTCGCTCAATCGATCGCCCATGATCTATGGATAAACATTGCACCGGGAATTCGGGTTGGCAAATCGAACAGTACGTTTATTTTTCCCATCTCTGTTTTCGCATGTGTGAAATAGCGAATTGACGCACGTTGCGGTTTGATTGGATCGTTTTTAACCGTGTACGGAAATGCTGGAAATTCCCGCCGGTTTGACTCATGTTCTCTAAGTCCATGACGCTCGCGGATCCAAAGCCAAGG
>JBBRGW010000394.1:0-4215 GCA_038223525.1 Pirellulales bacterium | reverse complement strand
GCTCCTCCTGCAGTTTGAGCAGGGGTTTGGAACGGTTGTTGATCGTGATACCAAGCCTCGTCCAGGCCCACGATTCCGCTTGGCGACCGAGTTCGAAGGTTTTTTCGGCGGCCGTCTCCATGGGAGGTAGGTACTTGGTCTGCGGATTCACTTGGTCCAACGCGACCGTCAATTGCTCGATGGTTGCAACTCGCTTTGCGAACAGCATCGATTCTTCTTGGCGGTCCAGACGAACGAGCGCTTGTGCCATTCCATAGCTGGCCGCGGCGTGATCTGGATCGAGGCGTAGAGCTTCGCTGAAGCAACGGGCAGCGGCAGCGAACTGCAAGTCGTTTCGGGACCATTCGCCTCGTATCCACCAAATGTCCGGATGCGAACCAGCATTCTTCGGCAAAGCTTTTTCCCAAGTAGGAATCGAAGTAGGCCGCGTGGCCAATAGGATTTTTCCTAGCTGAACATGCGCCTCGATGATCTCTGGGTATTGCTTGAGCACGTCGTTTAAGAGCGGCTCTGCTTCGTCGAATTTGCCTTCGCGAACACGGGTACGCGCCAATCCGAGCTTTGGCAATGAGTCCGCGGGGTCCGATTCCAAGAATCGCAAGAGTTCGCTTTCGTTTTCGATGGGCTTGACTGGATTTCCAAGGGCAAGCATTCGGTCGAATTGCCAGTTGTCCCTTCTCGCAAAGTGACCGATAAAGGCAAGGGCTTCCCACCTACGACCTGCCAAATGGAGCGTTTCTATGAGTCGTTCCCGAGCTCGATCGTTCATACTGTCGAGCTCGATACTCTTTTCGAGCCTCGTTAAACAGGGCATCATTTTACCTTGAAAGAACAGCACTTCGGCCGCAGCCCAACGAGCGACGGAGGCTTGTCCGCGATCGGCTTCGGACACTTGCTCGTAGTATTTGAGAGCATCATCGAGTTGTTGAAGTTGTTGGCAAGACTCGGCGGTTTTCATCAATACCCAATCCGATTTCAAATCGGTCGCGAGCAACTGTATGCCGATTTCCTTGGCCTTCGAAAAGTCGGCGGCATTGAACGCCGTTTTTAGTTGTTCAATCGTCGGCTTGTTTTTTCCGATAAGGAAATAGATCATTAGACCGGCGAAGAACGCGATACCAATGCCGAGAAGAGCCTTTAGTTTTGAATTCAATTTATCGCACCTGCTGGCGTTGGGGATACTACTTGTCTGTTCTCAGTTTGTGAGTGGCCAGCGATTGAAGAACTATCTTCCCTGCTCCACCTTGAGAGGAGAAGGGGAGGGAAAAATCTCATTATTTAACTTGAAACGTTATAACATTGTTCGCTAGTCTCATCAAACGTCGAATCACACGTCCAAATCACTCGAAGAGAACCGTTCTTGTTTCATGAAATCGCGGCCACAAAAACCAACCAAGTCGAAACGGAACGACGGACCACAAGCGAAACCGTTGGCTAATTTTCTAGGAGTAAGGAGCTGGATCTGGCTTACGTTTGTTGGGATCGCCTGCGTTGGTTTAGGCTTTGTTGGCTATCAATGGTACAAAGATCGCGAAGCGACTAGGCTGGAAGCCGCGTGTCTGGAGGCGAACCAATCCCAGGATTGGAATTCACTGGAGCTGCTTGCCGTTCAATGGGGATTGTTGCAGCCAACACGTTTTGAACCCTTCCTAATGGCGGCGCATGCAGCCGAACAGAAAGGCGAAAAAGTTTTAGCAGCGGGCTATCTTCTCGAGATGCCGACGGATGCTCCGGTCAGTGCCTTGCTCAAATTGAGCTATCTTCAATACGAAGACCTCAATGATCCGAGGGGATCCATTCAAACTTGTGAAAAGATTCTAAAACTCGAACCTAAAAATTCGGAAGCTCACGAAAGACTTTTGTTCTTTTGGACCATGACCGGCAACACGCCAAAGATTCGCAACGAGGCGAATCGAGGGATTCGCGATGGAAGCGCGACCATAACGACTTACGCATATCTGTTTGGCGCTGAGAAACTTCGATTCGGCGATGCATTAGAAACCAATCAACGTTGGTTGCAATCCGCACCCAAGGAAGAACTTTTTTTGGTCCCTGCCGTACTGAGCCATATCTCACTGCTCGCGCGCCTTGAGCCAGAAAGCCCTACCGAAGAGGCGGAGCAGTCAGAAAGCAGAATGAAAATCGATAGCGATCTGAACAAACTATCCATCGATTTTCCTGCGAACCTGGAAGTTGCTGCTACGCGGTTAGAACGCGAAATGGAGCGAGGCGATGAAGAAGCGGTGGCGTCCCTTTTGAAGAACGCGACAGTGAGCTTCGAAAAAGACAATCGATACTGGCGAGCGAAAGCTTGGCTGCACAGCGCGCGCAAGGAGTATACGCAAGCAAAAGAATGCTGTGACCGAGCGATTCAGATTGAGCCCTTGGATTGGCAATCCTATTTAGCAAGATCGACGGTTTTTCGACTGCTTGGAAAACTACCTGAAGTCGAGAAGGATTCGAAAATCGGCTACTTAGGCAGCGAACTGACCAAGCAACTCAACAAAGCAACGAAAGTATTTTCACTGGAACGGACATTCTATGAGAAGCTTGCTACCTTTGCGGAATTGTGCGACCAGCCAAAGATCTCATCGAGCATTCTCACTCGGCTCAGTTCTTATGTACCAGAGGCAACACCGGCCACACCGTAGGTCACTATTGCCAAAAGTGACTGATCACGGATGGTTAACCCGCGTTGCGGCAGGACCTGTCGCTTGACGGTATTCCCTGTATTCCGCTTCCGAGGCTTGAGGGCCTCAGACGGTTAAACATTTTAGTCGCACCCGGCAGGTGCGACCTACGTATGTCACTCTTGCGAGAGTGACTCTGCACTGATCTTCGGCTAAGGGTCGCGTTTCTTTTTTCGACCAAATCAGCAAGTCCCGGACAAGTAATGGCACCTAAAAGACAAACGGAAATTTGCACATTGATCGCCTTGGTGCTGTTCGCTTGCGGTTGCTCACCATCCACAAAATCCAGGGAATCAGGAACTCCACTTACAAAGTCGAGCGAAACAAAACCAAACGAACCAACCCAGCAAAAATCCTCAGAAAGCCCCCTGTCACGAATCCGCTTTGAAGAAGTGCAAGTGTCCTTAGGGGTTAACCATACCTATCAAAACGGGGAGCATGGCGAACTAAATTTTTGCGAAAGTTTTGGAGGAGGCAGTGGATGGATCGACTACGACCGCGATGGAAACTGGGATCTCTATTTGAACCAAGGCGGGGACTCGACCCAGGCAGATTCCAGCGTCAATCCTTTGGACCAGCTGTTTCGAAATCGTGGTGGGCAATTCGAAAACGTTACCAATTCGAGTTGCATTCGAGATCCGTTCTACAGCCAAGGAGTGGCTATCGCCGACTTCAACAACGATGGGTTCGACGACATCTATGTTACGAATTTAGGCGCCAATACACTTTGGCAAAATTGCGGTGATGGAACATTCGAGGAGGTTGGTAAAGTCGCCGGTGTCGCGGATAAACGCTGGAGCACATCAGCTGCATGGAGCGATTTGGATCTCGATGGGGATTTAGATCTGTACGTATGCAACTACGTTCAATACGACCCATTGAAACCCGTTCCATGCAAGAACGAAAAGGGGCAGTTGGTTGTATGCAATCCCAACCGTTTCGAGCCCGTGCCGGACGCATGCTTTATCAACCAAGGGGACGGCACATTCATCGAACGATCAGAGGAACTCGGCTTGTTCGGTCCTGAGAATCGCGCGTTGGGGGTCGTGATCGCCGACTTCAATCGAGATGGATGGCCGGATATCTATGTGGCCAACGATGCGACTCCGAATTTTTTATTCATGCGTGATAGGCAAGGACCGTTTCAAAATAGGGCCAAGTTGCTTGGGTGTGCAGTCGATCGTTTCGGTAATTCCCAAGCAAGTATGGGGCTTGCGTGCAACGACTATGATCGCAACGGCTTTATGGACATTTACTCAACCCACTTTTTCTCGGAGTCCAATACGCTCTATGCGAATTTGGGGGAGTTAGGGTTTCAAGATGTTACGGGCAATACGGGCTTGCATGAGCCAACTCTAGACCGGTTGGCTTTCGGGACAGTCATGCAGGATTTCGATTCGGACGGATTCATGGATCTGTTTGTTGCAAACGGTCATATCGACAATTCAGGTGACAATCCAAACCATAGCATGCGTCCACAGCTCTTTTCTTGGAATGGTAAGAAGTGGTTGAATCGATCTAAAGA
>JBBRGW010000393.1:0-4263 GCA_038223525.1 Pirellulales bacterium | reverse complement strand
TCTTGGCAGACAACAATCGAGGCAACCACGCGGCCGGAAACACCCAAACGAATCGAACCGCAATCGTAACGGCAAGAATCAAGAGGGCCCCTAAACCCTGCCACAGCAGTTGCTCCTCGGTAGCGATGAGGCCTACGACTTCTCGCATTTGAAGTCCAATAAAGATGAAGGTAAGCCCTGTCAGCACAAAGACTACACTCTCCCAAACCGCGTTCGCATGCAAACGGGTGGCGGCTGAAAACAAGGTCGCGGCTTGCCTGCGGACCATGAGACCGGCACATACAACGGCTAACACCCCAGAAACATGGATCGCTTCGCACATTAAGTAGGCTGCGAAGGGGGTTAATAATGTTACCACAGTCTCAATCAATGGCTCATTCAAACGGGCGTGGATTGCAATCACGGCCATTCCTACGATGACCCCAACCGCCAGTCCCCCAATCGCAGCGACGAAAAAGTGAGTTACCGCCCCCGAAACCGTGAAATGATGCCCTGCTGCAACGGCCAATGCAACGCGATAGGCGACCAATCCCGACGCATCGTTTAGCAAACTCTCCCCCTCGAGAATAATGACGATGCGACGCGGAACTCGCAATCGCTGCGTCACTGCGCTGGCAGCGATTGCGTCGGGTGGCGAAATGATCGCACCGAGCGCGAACGCAGCAGCCCATGGCAATCCCGGGAAAATCGAATGAGCCACATAACCAACCACCAACGTCGTTACCAGCACCAGTCCAATCGCGAGCAATGCGATCGGTCGCAAGTTCTTTTTGAAGTCATGAAAAGGAGTTTGCCATGCTGCCGCGTAAAGCAGCGGCGGTAGAAAAATCAGAAACACAATATCGGGGGTCAGCTGGACGTTGGGCAATCCTGGAACCAAAGCGATCGCCACTCCAACCAGCACCATCAAAGTCGGATACGGAATCGACCAAGTCCGCGTCCAAAACGCCAACAGCGTAACAATGCATAACAGAACCAGGACCGTGGATACTTCATATATGCGATAGCTTGCAAATTGGCATGGGTACGCTTCAGGGGAATAATGCGGGCTGTAACGAGAAAACCGCTATTTCGGCCAACTTTTGCCACCTGTGGTGCCGATAAAGTCGGTGGTATCAGGTTTGCCGCTCGTTCTCATTGTAATGAACACGCGTGTCAAGCCGATTATTCGACGGTTTCAAGGCATAACAGTGCCGACCAGCAGGTGTATAAAGCATCTGTTCCAATGGGGGAATTGTAGTTTCTGAAGACAACCAGAAGCTACGATCGCAAATTTGCGTTGGAGAGATTTCAATGAAGTTGCTCAAAGGCTGGAAACTAAAACTATTCGCCGGATTGGCTCTCGCTTCAATTGGCGGGGAACTGCACGCTCAAAAGCCTGGGAGCTTAGACCCTCGCATGTTGGGTCAGGGACCTCAGATTGGGCCTGCTTCATACCGAATCCCTGGTCCACCTCCAGGCATGCAAGATCCCGGTATGCACGGGGATCCCGGTATGCACGGAGGTCCTGGTATGCGCGGAGGTCCTGGTATGTCCGGTGACCCTTCGATGGGTATGCCTATGGGCATGGATCCAAACTTGCCTAGCGTTGCATGTGGCCCGGATGGGCAATGCGGTGGGCAATGCGGTGGGCAATGCGGCGGAGCAGGATGCGGTGGGCAATGCGGTGGCCTTTCGGACCGATTCGGTCGCTCACCGGCCGCTCTCCTGGGCGCCTTGCGGGGACGACTCGCCGGTTGCCGAGGCTCGCTGCGTCCCTATGGCGAAGGCGGGATCGCGACACAGCGTTGGTTTGACATCTCCGCAGAAGCGATCTTCCTATCGCGGACCAACGGCGGTGCAAACTTCAACACCTCTTCGCTCGGAATCGCCAGCAACAACTTCGTGCTCGGTACAAATAACGTTCCCCTAGACGCGCTCCGAGCAGGCTTGTCATTGCAAGCCAACGTTCAAGTCGGAGCGGGATCCAACCTAGAGTTCGCCTACTTTGGTTTGAACAAGTGGGAGAACAGCGCAACCGCGACTTCCACACCGAATGCCGTACCGCCAAATCTGTTCTCGTTCTTGAGTAACTTTGGAACGGTGCCAGCCAACGGTTTCGATGATCCGGACCGTTCGTTTAGACATACTTTGACTTACTCATCTACCTTGAATAATGGCGAAATCAATTTCCGCAGAAGGTGGGCTGAACCCGCTGGATTCTTCCAAGGAAGCTTTTTATCCGGTGTTCGGTACCTCGACATGGATGAGCAAGCAGTTTTCTCAGCACGTGGTGAAAACAACAACACCTTAGCGAACAACGGCCTCCGCTTCTTGGATTACGCCACCAACACTCAGAACAGTTTGGTCGGTTTTCAAGTCGGTGCGGACCTCTGGTACAACGTGATTCCCGGGGTCAAAGTGGGTGTTGAGGGCAAGTCGGGTATTTACAATAACCGTGCTCATCAAATCACTTCGATCACTGCGAACTCGTTGCCCAACGCTGTCGGTGAAGACGTGCTCTCGAATCGAGTTGCGTATATCACCCAAGTCTCACCTCAAGTGTCCTACCGTCTAAACCACTCCTGGGCTGTGCGTTCCTCGTATCAGTTCATGTACATCGACGGCGTCGCTCTTGCTACCGAAAACTTCAATGCCGTTCCACCGACGCAACTGCTGAACGTCGGACGGACCCCTCGCATCGAAAGCGATGCGGAGATCGTACTCCAAGGTTTCACCATTGGTGCAGAATATACATGGTAGTGTGCACTTAAGTGTAACTACTTGTTAAACTTGCGAGACCCAAGGGACTTTCCCTTGGGTTTTTTTATTGGTAGGTTCGCTTGTGTGAAATTGTGTGAACCGACGGCGCTAGCCGCGGGCTGCAGTTTCGTCGCTTGTGTGAAATTGTATGAACCGACGGCGCTAGCCGCGGGCTGCAGTTTCGCAAACTACCACAACAATTCAGGCCCGAAGCTCGCGCTTACAATTCACAAAGTAAGTGCCATTTGGCATAAAGCCAAAGATTTTTTGAGATCGATGAATGCGCAACGCGTCACTCTCGGCAAGAGTGATCTACGATGGCGGCATAAAACGGTGGAAATCGGGGAAGTATTCCGATAAGTTAAATTGTGCGGCTTAGATAGCCGAAAGTCTGACTAAGCAGCCGGCGAGGCTGCTAGCTTTGAGCTGCAGAGCTTTGAGCTGCAAGGCTTTCGTCGGAGAGTTATCATGATTGTTGCTCGTATCGAAGGTGGGCTTGGCAATCAGATGTTCCAATACGCTTTCGGAACGCAATTGGCACTGCGCAACAAAACGGAATTGGTTCTCGATTTGTCTTCGTATTCGAGCAAGCCTGCACACGGATATATGCTCGATCGTTTTGCGATCAGAGTCCGCGAGCTTCGTGCGGACGAACGCGATTGCATCCCGGGGCGGTACCGGGATGGTAAACGTTCCTTTCTCAACGTGTTTGCCTTGCGTGGCAACCCATTGCGACGGCTGCAGGAACGACCTTTCGGATTCGCAGAAAGTTACATGTCCGTAGGGGACAACCGTTATTTGGTCGGCTATTGGCAAAGCGAACGTTTCTTTGCAGATGTAAAGGCAAGTATTCAAGAGCAATTTCAAGTGGCTGTTCCTGTCAGTCCACGATCGCATGAAATTCGCGAACGCATGCTTCTATCCTCTAGTATCGCGATCCATGTCCGGCGAGGTGACTACATTACAACCCAGCCGATGGCGGTTCGGAATCTCAGTTTGAATTACTATCGCGATTGCATTGAGTTGCAATTGCAAAAGAGACCTGAGAGTGAGGTCTATGTTTTTTCGAACGACATCGCGTGGTGTCGCGGAAACTTGAATCTCCCGTGTCCGATACACTTTATTGAGCACACCGACAACGCAACGGCTCATGAAGATCTCTGGATGATGACCGCCGCGGATAGCGTAGTGATCGCCAACAGTACTTTTAGTTGGTGGGGTGCCTATCTCGGGCAACGTCCAGATCGAACCATCTATGCCCCGCGGAATTGGTTTCATCCCGGCACCATGAACGGCGAACATCTTTATTGCGGCCATTGGCAACTCGTCGCGGATCGAGAAACGGGTCGACTAGCAGCATAAGCCCGAGATTGAAACCGATGCCGATGTTGCGAATGTTTGGTCCGATGGAGCGAAAGAGCGTTAAAAAAGGTTCTTTTATCGGGCGTGTATGGAAGAAAACTTGGTCCTGGGCTATGTTGCTTTGCTTTGAATAATCATTCCTTTCCAGCTATTCCCCTG
>JBBRGW010000392.1:0-4266 GCA_038223525.1 Pirellulales bacterium | reverse complement strand
CCACTGCTCAATATCGACGGCGAAGTCATCGGTATCAACGTCGCCGTTCGAGTCGGGGCCCAAGGAATCGGATTTGCTATCCCGATGGATACCGCCGTCGAAGTCATGGCCGACTTGGTCGCGGATCACCGAGCCTCGTCTCACGGACTTATTTTTTCTAAGCCCGAATTCGCTCGTCACCACGACAATGAGAGCAACCATCTCATCGTCCGCGAGTACCGAGGATCGGATACGAATTCGAGTCGCGACATTCGCAACGGGGATCGAATTGCAACAATCGAAGGTCAACCGGTTGAGAACCGGTTGGAACTGGAACTCGCGATGCTTGAACGCACCGGTCAACCGATCGAACTAGGACTCAATCGCAATGGTGTGAAACTGGCCCATTCGATAACATTAAGTGAATCGGGTAGTAAAGAGCTTGACGTGGCAAGCACTGCGTGGGATCAACTCGGAGTACGCTTAAGCGTCGTGGCTGCTTCTTCGATCGCGGGAGCTGGGGAAGATTACAAAGGTGGGCTGAAAATTACAGACGTCCGACCGGGCAGCCCGGCAGATCGTGTCCATCTTCAACAGGGTGATGTGATCGTTGGAGTGATGGATTGGCAAACGCCGAAATTGGAATCGTTGGCTTGGATCATGGCTAACGCAAACTTCCGGACCGCAGGCTCCTCAAAGTACTATCTGGTACGAAAGCGAACCAAGCTCACTGTCGCAATGACTCTCGATCAATCGCCAAAAAACAAGCGTGAAGAAACACGCAACAAAATCGAATCGTCGGTTTCCCGAAACAACGCGAAAGATATTTCGCGATAGTCACTGGACACTCCGGGGGAGCGGATTTCGATTCAAAAAAAACTGGGTAACCCCTAGCATCAGTGATTGAACAAGAACTCTTTGCAATTCAAGATTGCCCAGGTTAGGTCCTGATACGCTTCCAGTTTGTTGCTCTTGCTCTCTAAGTAAGAGACCGCAGGCTTCAATTCCGACTCGGTCGGCTTCCGCGAGAAGGCACGCACATACAGCTCGTTCAAGTTCTCTTGAGGCGAACTGGTTCGGTTTGCAAGACTTGTTGCGAGCCCGTTCGCATCGGCTAGCTTCGCGATCAACTCTTTCGAATTCGCAAAGTGTAAACTTTGGGCCAATGTCGATTCGTTGGCTCTTTCGCATTCGCACGCCGTCGATGCATCAGGTCGACCAAAGACGGTCAGGAAGTAAGAACGAAAGGATGCGTCCGGAAGCGATAACGCTTTTGTTTTGTCCGGCATCGAATCGAATACCGTGTTGGTCTGAGTCACTTGATCTACTGCATCGAGAATTTGTTCTGCTGACAGCCGCTTCGGGTAGTTTCGTGAGTAGCATTTTCGATCTCGCAGATTCTGGCCGTTCGGCTCGCTATCGAGTTGGTAAACGCGTGTATTGCAAATCGATCGCACCAGCAATTTCACGTCGTAGCCTGAATCGACCAACTGTTTCGCCAGCACATTGAGCAATTGGGAATTCGACGGTGGATTGGTGACTCGCATATCGTCTTCAGGCTCGACCAAGCCCCGTCCGAAAAAGTGCTTCCAATAACGATTGGCAATCGATTTGGCAAAGAACGGATTGTCGCGATCGACCATCCAGTCCACCAGATATTCACGCGGGTCGCGCATGTCCGAATCATCTCGAATCGGTCCGTCTAACCCTGCCGGCTTGAGCGATTCGCCTGACTTGGGATGCGAAGCGCGAGGCTGTCCCATGGCTGCATAGACAACGCTTTCATCGGGTGACTGGCTTCCCTTGGTTCGAACTTGCGAGAAGAAGGCGGCCATCTGGAAGTAATCCTTTTGAGCCCACTTTTCATAAGGGTGATGATGGCATCGAGCGCATTGAATGCGCTGCCCCAAGAACAACTGCGCTGTGTCCTCAAGCCGACTGAAGTTATCCGGAACGTGTCGATACCAAACGACGGGCGGATGCACGTCCATTGATCCCGATGCCGATACGATGTCGCGCACGAATTGATCGAATGGCCGATTGGTTGCTATCTGGTCTCGAATCCAGCGGTGGAACGCAAACGTGCCTGCCTTCTGACCAGCGTTGTCCCTGCGATTGCGCAAAATCAACATCCATTTGTTCGCAAAGTGATCGGCGTAATCATCGCTAACAAGAAGTCTATCGATCAACTTCTCTCGCTTATTGAAAGTTGTGTCCTGTTGAAACTGCTCTGCTTCGGCTAACGTTGGCAGCCGACCAGCCAGATCCAGTGTTGACCTGCGCACGAATGTTGCATCGTCGCATACTCGCGACATTGGGATGTTGAGCGATTGCAATTGTGCGATTACGGCTCCATCGATCGAGTTGGTTGGCTCAGGCCACTCGTTTTTTCCCTCAACGATAGGAACGCTGGAGCGGAAGACAGCGACTTGACCTTGAAAGCGAGCCATAACTGCCACTTCACCGGCCAGCGATTTCATCGAGACCAAACCGCGTTTATCAACGTCAGCCATATCGGCGTCGTTGCTCTCAAATTGAACCGAAGGGGTCACATCCTCGACCGATCCATCGGAGTAACTTGCGACAACCGAGATCTGCTGCTCTTGCTTTGGCAACATGCGACGGACGTCAGGTGTAACGGCAAGCCCTACCACACGGCGATCCTCTGCTTTCCCTGGTTTCATTCCCTGGGAAATCCATCTGCGCAACACTCGGTACTCTTGTGAGTCCGATTCGAGCCGTTGTCCGCCACCATGAGGAACCGCATTGATCGCTTTGGTCAACAAAAGACTGGAGTCCGGCATCGCCGCCGATAAACGTCGTCCTCGGGATTCTTTCACCAAATGCTCGAAGTCTTCACTGGGTTCGAAGCCCAAAAGCGATAACTTGAACCCGTTTTGCCCTGCTGCTTTTCCATGGCAACCTCCACCATTGCAACCGAGCTTGGTAAAGATCGGAACAACTTGGTTCGGGAAACTCACATCCGGGTTATCATCCCAATTGGTTACTTCCAGTTCTAAAGCAGTGGACTCAACACCATCGATGGCGGCGATTAGTTTCGCGATCCCATTCTTGAGCGGCACCATCTGTCCAAAGCTATCGATCGAAGCGATCCCTTTGGGCTCTAGATTGAATTTCACTTTGCGAGTCACATCGATTTCCAGCCCGTTCTCGGTTGTTGCAGTGACGAGGCATTGATAGCGAGCATCGCTACCTTGAAAGAGGATTTTTGCGACTCCGTCCTTCTTTGTGAGCGTCGCTCCTCCATCCATGCGTATAGATTGAATCGTGACCGATTCCGACTCACCCTCAAACCCAAACTCGCCCTCAGGCACGCTGCACGCACGCAAAGTCGTCGAAACGAAACTCATCAAAACAAAGCTTGCCGCAATTACTAAGACCGAAAAACGCGATCTGCAAATGGTAACGTGTCGGCATTTAGCAGTAAAAAACGTATGCATTAAATCAGCTCAGCCACGGGTGCATGATCGACCAAGAACTGAGGCCGGCCCGTCGGGTCGGCAATGGTCGTATTTTTGACGTCAATTCCCAAGTTGTGATAAAGCGTTGCAATGACCTCTTGAACATGAACAGGTCGAAGCGTTGCGTATTCCCCTAAGCGGTTCGTGGCGCCGATCACTTGACCAGTTCGAATGCCACCACCGGCCAAGTACGCACAACTGACTTGGGACCAATGGTCTCTGCCCGCTTCCTTATTGATCTTAGGAGTCCGTCCGAACTCGCCCCAAACGACGACGGTAACATCGTCGAGCATACCTCGCACATCCAAGTCTTCGATCAACGCGCTAAGACTCTGATCCAATTTTCCACCGTGGTCTCGGACCATGTCGAAGTTCTGTCCATGGCTATCCCAACGGCCAAAACTTAGACTGACAACGCGCACACCCGCTTCGATGAGTCTTCTCGCTACGAGTAGGTGATCGTTTCGAGTCGCACAGCCGTCGTATTGATACTTGTACGGTTTGCCGTCACCGTATTTGGCAACGATTGCTGGATCTTCTTTGGAAAGATCCAATGCATCAACGAGTTTGTTACTGGTGAGTACATCCAGCGCACGTTGGCTGAATGCATCCATCCCTTCCATCACACCCGTGGTGTCGATGTCGCGACGAAGAGAGTCCAGACTTGTAAGCAGTTGTTTGCGATTCTGAAGCCGTTCTAGCGTCACGCCATTCAGTTTCATGTTTTCGATGCCCGGGCCATCCGGTTTAAAAGCGGAATTCGATGCGCCGAGAAATCCTGCACTTCCGCAGTCTGACCATTGAA
>JBBRGW010000391.1:0-4272 GCA_038223525.1 Pirellulales bacterium | reverse complement strand
GATTGGATCCGATAGGACGATTGGCTGTCGTAGAACCCGGAGTAATCAACCTGAATGTAACCAAGGCGGCGGCACCGCACGGTCTGTTGTACGCGCCGGACCCATCAAGCCAAACGGTCTGTACCATTGGAGGCAACGTTGCTTTCAATAGCGGGGGAGCGCATTGCCTCAAGTATGGGATGACTAGCAATCATGTTCTTGGACTCAAAGTCGTTTTGCCCGATGGCAGCGTCGACCAGTTGGGTAGCGACAGCCTCGAGTCCATTCAGCCCGACTACGTTGGCATGTTTGTTGGCTCCGAGGGTTTGTTTGGGATCGCACTAGAAATCACATTGCGTTTGATCCCAAAGCCTGAAGTGTATCGAACCGTGATGTGTGCTTATCGATCGATCCAGGCGGCGGGAGACGCGGTTAGTCGAATCATCGCCTCGGGGCTACTGCCTGGTGCGATGGAGATCATGGACAACCTAAGCATCCAAGCGGCCGAGGCAGCGGTCCATCCTGGCTATCCGCTGGACGCGGCAGGCTTGCTGATTGTTGAACTCGAGGGAGAAGCATCGCAAGTCGAAGCGGAGTTTGAGCGATTGATCCCTTTGCTTCATGCCTCGCAACCCTACCTAATCAAAGAAGCCAAGGACGCTTATGAACGACAGCAGATTTGGAAAGGTCGCAAGAGCGCCTTTTCAGCCGTTGGTAGATTGAGCCCCGACTTCATCGTTCAAGACGGAGTTGTTCCGCGAGGTCGACTCGGAGAAGCGCTCGAGGAAATCCATCGCTTGAGCAACCTGCATGGTATCCGCGTTGCCAATGTGTTCCATGCTGGCGATGGCAACTTGCATCCTCTCATCCTGTACGATGGCAAGGAAGCAGGTGCCTTGAACCGCGCCGAAAAGCTCGCCGAAGAGATCATTGCCCTATGCATTCGTTTCGGAGGATCGATCACAGGAGAACATGGCGTTGGGATGGAAAAACGCGCTTTCCTACCGATGATGTATCAACCCGTCGATATGGAGTCCATGCATCAGATACGACGCGAAATCGATCCGAAGAACATTGCCAATCCTGGCAAGATGCTCATGGATGGAGAGGCGCCCGCATTGACGATGTCAGGTATGCATCCGCTGGAAAAAGCTGGAGTCATCTCACGTGAGTAAGAACCTTATCGCTGAAATACAAGAGATCGTGCGTCGATCTACCAAAGTGCACGCGGTGGGATCCAAAACCAAGACCGGATTTCATCTTGAGATCAATGGCGTCGTCGGCATTTCAACTCTTGGAATACAAGGCATAGTTGCATACGACCCTCAAGAATTTGTGATCACCGTTTTATCTGGCACGCGAGTATCCGAGGTCATCGCGGTCTTAGCCGAGCAAGGACAGTATCTACCCTTTGATCCATTGATGAGTAACGGCCAAGCTACCATCGGAGGGACTGTTGCGAGCAATGCTGCAGGAGCTGGTCGCTTTCGGTACGGCGGCATTCGAGATTTCTTGTTGGGGGTTCGGTTTATAGACGGGCGAGGGAATTGCATTCGAGGTGGCGGACAAGTAGTCAAAAATGCGGCAGGCTTTGACTATCCCAAACTGTTTGTCGGTAGCCAAGGCAAACTTGGTTTGATCTACGAATTGACGTTTAAGGTGTTTCCGAAGCCCGAATCCTTCGCAACGCTAATCGGCCAGTTTTCGGAAGTTGAATCCGCATTGAAATGCATGAACCAAATAGCGTCGTCCGCATTGGATGTGGAAGCGATCGACCTTGTACCCGCGAGCAAAATGGGTGACGAATATGAACTTGCCATTCGAATCGGCGGCATCGCGACCGCTGTTCCAAGCCGAATGACGCGTTTACAACAAAGATTCGCGCGATTTCGCGTTCTGACGGATCGCGAAGACGAATTGTATTGGCTGAACGCATCCAACTTTGAATGGGCGAGCGGAACGTCAATACTCAAATTGCCAATCACTCCCAAGGAAGTTTTGGAACTGGATCACGCGTTTAACAAAGAACAAATACTTAGGCGTTACAGCGTTGGCGGAAATGTTGTTTGGATTGCGATCCAAGAGGATGACGACTGGCTGGAAAAGCACTCTACAGCACAAATATTTCTTGGCCGCGCTAGAAAAAACGGAGAGCCCGACGACCCTGGACCATTCGGTCTAGCAATTAAGCGAGCTATTGATCCTCAGATGAAATGGGTATGAAGGTAACCGAAAACGAGACGATCGCTTTTATCGGCGTGTCGATCATCGGAATGTCTTGCTTTCGGCCACATGGAGGCCATTTAGTCCAGAAGAAATGCGCTAGGAGATTATTGCTTTCCCACAACTGCGGCGATAAACTGCCGGTGTATTCGTGCGTACACGCATCAATTGTCTAAGGTTCTTTCGAAGGCTTCGCAGACGGACTAGAATGCTCGAGCGTGAATGCTCTGTCCTCATCAGATCTGGGGGGGCCGCTTTAATCCAAATTCGGCGAAATCCTTAAACGGAAAGATGACAAAACTTTGGAACACAAAATCGATCTTCAATCGATCGCATTGCCGCAGGCCGCTGCGATGTCCCAAGCGATAAGCTCGTGCGTTCATTGCGGTTTTTGTTTGCCTGCATGCCCGACGTATCAAGTTCTCGGCGAAGAGATGGATTCACCTCGCGGGCGCATTGTGTTGATGCGCGGGGTATTGGAGAAAACTCTATCTTTGAATGCAGCGACCCCATATCTCGATCGCTGTTTGGGTTGCCTAGGCTGTGTCACCGCCTGTCCATCAGGAGTGCAATATGGCGAGTTGCTTTCAAGCTTCCGCGCCTATGCGGAGGATAAACGCGATCGACCTTTGGTCGACCGAGTTGCGAGGTCGATGGTCAGTCAGACGTTGCCTTACCCTCAACGGTTTCGTTGGGCTGCCTTGTTTGGGAAGCTTGCAAAGCCGTTTGCGAGAATCTTTCCCGCTCCCATACGAGCCATGCTGGGGCTCGTTCCAAACCGACTACCACCGTCCGTTCGGCTCCCAGGATTCACTCCTGCCAAAGGGGTGCATCGCGGCAAAGTTGGACTCTTTGCAGGTTGCGTTCAACAAGCCATTGCACCGGAGATAAACGCGGCGACCATTCGCGTGCTCGCGGAGAATGGTTTCGATGTAGTGGTGCCGCGCGGACAAGGATGCTGCGGTTCGCTTAGTATGCACACCGGCGATGCAATGGCCGCACGATCGATTGCTGCGGTCAATTTCGATAGGTTCCCGCAAGATTTGTTAGCAATCATTACCAACGCTGCAGGCTGCGGGAGCGGGATGAAAGAGTACAAGCTTTTGTTTCAGGGCGCCCCACTGGCAGAAAAGGCGACACGCTTTTCATCGCGAATTCAAGACATAAGTCAGTTTCTCGGTGCAATTGATTTGGTTCCGATAAGGCCGCTTGCCAAGCCGTTGCGAGTTGCGTATCACGACGCTTGTCACTTGGCTCACGCCCAGGGGATCACATCGGCTCCGCGACGCATCCTAAGTCAAATTCCGGGGCTTGAACTGTGCGAGATCCCAGATGGAGAGATCTGCTGCGGTTCTGCTGGCACATACAATATTGAGCAACCGGAAATCGCAAGAAAACTAGGAGGGACCAAGGCTAAGAACATTGCGAGCCTACATGTGGATGCGGTTGCGATGGGGAACATTGGCTGCATGGTTCAAATCGAAACCCATCTCAACCGGCATCGTCCGATGGAGCAGGCGATTCCGGTGTTGCACACCATCGAGTTGTTGGATCGAGCCTACCGTTCCGTCCCGATCGGCAAAAACTGATTCGTTTAGCCGTTAAACGAACGTAGGCTTCAGGTTTCCTAAAGTCGGATTTGGATTCCTTTGCATCCAACCGCAACCAGGCGAGATCATTCAAGACCCAGCGTCATGCACCGGCGGCTTCTTGATCAAGCCGATCGGTACATCAAGTCCAAGACCGACGATCTGTTTTCCCTGAACACCAGTAGGTCGGACATTCTTGTCCGACAAAAACACCCCATAGTCAAACACACATGCCAATCCACGAAACATTTAACCTTCCGGCACCCCTCGGGTTCAAAGGATTTGACGAGCACAAGACGATGCGAATATACCATCGTCATCTACCTCACTGGCGACAAGACGGAGCGTCATACGCGGTTACCTTTCGGCTTGCAGACGCTTTGCCACAATCAAAACTCCAAGAACTAATACGTCATCGCGAACGATGGGAGCAGCAGACACCCGAACCGAGAAATGAGTCCCAGTGGAAAGAGTTTGCAAG
>JBBRGW010000390.1:0-4275 GCA_038223525.1 Pirellulales bacterium | reverse complement strand
GGTCGATGATCGATGAGAACGCATCGAGGTTTGCGTCCGTTTTGAAGAAGTGTTCGAGGTAACTATAGACGAGCGAGGAGTCGTCCCCGATTGCGTCTAACAGTGTCTCCCCTTTGTAGTTGGCGCCGAAGTTGACTTGTGGTCGGCGAATGCCTTGAGCCGCGTAGTCTTGATTGAGAAACGGGCGGGCGCTAGGCAGTTTGAGATAGCGAAGGAAGCGTTCCCGATCCATATTCCCATCGCGTTGATCGAACTGAAGACGACTGTACAAAACGGATGCTATCAGACTGTTTTGTGATTCAGGTAAACCGGTGACGAACGATTCGAGAGCCGTCAAGTGATCTCGAAGAACGTTTCGATCTTCGAGCGAAGCGTCGTCGTTGGGGCGGATACGACGCAGTCTCGCTTGCACAAACGCCGCGGACTCAACCAATTTTGGGTTGCTTTTCTGCAGTTCGACCAGTTGCTGCGACGTCAAAAGATTGTGAATCGGGGCCCATCCGAACCCGCGAGAGTCCGGCAGCGCGAGTTCACGTTGAATAGTTTCAAGCAGATCGGGGGTATCGACCCGATCGATGCGTTCAAGCCAAGATCGGAGCGTTGCCGGTTGATCAAGAAACGGAACGAGATGAGCTAGGGCGACGTTCTCGATTGTCCCTGGACTCGCTGCATAGTTGCGGAGCAGAGATTTCCAGTCGAGCAAGTTCGATTCTAGTCTGGTTTGCAGCTCTGCCGCTTCGTCTTTTCGAGGAGCAGAGTGGTCGATTTTGATCGCGAATTCAGTTCGTAAATAATCTAGGGTTGCTTGCGAGTTGGTTCGATACTCGAGAAGGAATTGGCGAGTCTGCATCCGCTTGGTCTGTTCATTGAGTCCCGATCTGGCAATCCATGTATCTAGGTGCGATCGCGCTTCTGCGATTTTCCCAACGGTCTGACAATGCAGGCAATGGTAATAGTAGTACGGCTCAGTGCCTGGGATCAATTCACCCAGGATCGCGTCCCGGTTTTCGGTCAACGCGAATCGTTCGCTAAATCCAATTTCCTGGGTCATTGCCATAGGTAAACTCGACAAACCTGCAATAGAAAAGCATAAATTGAGACCGATTGAACGATACAATGTGCGCATGGTTGTACTCGAAACGGATTCGCGAGGTAGATTCGGACTTCAAGGATAGACGCACTGGAGCCGTTGCAGTTCCAAGAAATCCGGTCAGAGCTTTAGAGTAGCTGGCAAAACAGGATTAAGACGGCAAAAGCTTGCTAGTCGCTAGGGTAGATTGCACCGATGGCACTTGCCGGGTGCGAATATGATGTTTATCCGTATGAGACGAGCAATCCACGGACCCAAGTGGTACCCGAGTGGTACCTATGCGTACCCGCACGAGGCCCTCTGACCTGGGGCGAGGTTGTTACAGGGAGAAACTTTGCAACGCCACCGCTGCGCGGGTTAAAGATCACCGTATGGTCACTCTCGGCAAGCTCGACTAGAGTGAACTACCTTTGGTATTGACCATATTGACTATTCGGAAGTTGACTGCTTTTGCTGCTTGAGGGCAAAGCGTAGCCGCGGTTCGCTCCAATCGGAACCGGTTGAACACCATATTGCGCTGTCTGCCCCGTACCTGATGTTGGGTAATACGGCTGCTGGTAGGCTTGTTGCTGATATGTAGCTGATTGGTATGCGTTTGGCTGCTGATACACAGGCTGCTGCTGGTAACCCGCTTGAGGCTGGTAAGTCGGTTGCTGTGGATAAGAAGGCTGTTGGTAGTTCGGTTGCGCGTAGCCCTGTTGATTGTAATTCTGCTGTTGGTAGTTTTGCTGTTGGTAATTCTGCTGGGGGTGCAGTCGTTGGTTTTGCTGTTGCTGGTATAGCGTTTGTTCGTAGGCTTGCTGCTGTTGTTGCTGTGTGAGGTAGTTTGGGTTGTTTGAGGGTAGTTGCAAGGGATTGTAACTTGTCGGGTTGTGGTTATGGTCCCCCTGGACTGCATGCAAGAATTCGGTAGCAACACCCCAGTTCTGCTGGGCGGATTGGTGCTCTAGGTCGTTGAGGTGTTGGCTAGCTGCGCGACGCAACTCGGCGGCTTTGTCAGCATTGAAAGAAAAGGTTGGAAACCCATCCACCATCTTGATGTTGAGCATTCCGAAGATCAACATGGCTGGCACCCCAACCAGCAAGATGAGCGAGCCCAAGCGTGTATCGGCCACACGTGCGATAGGAGCGGGCAATGCGAGAGCAATGAGCCCCGCAGCGCTTTGCGATGTTGTGCGTCGCCTCCTAGATCGGGCCATGTAATGTTCACTCCTGGCGGCCAAACAGTCTGATTTTCGGGTCGATTACCCACCAGCAAAGCAAGCCGCTTTGGCACACTATCAAATCCCAGCCAGCGAAGCGATAGCGATTTCCCAACGTGGCGGACGCTGCTAGTTAGCGTCCGCCGAATCACCCATTTCACATCGGACTCAGAACCAACCTTAGGGTGGCAAGAAAATCGGTGTTGGCAACGATCTGGGCATTGGTCTCCGGTACCGCTTGTACAGCTCGCGTCTGCGAAAGCGAATTCCCTTTCGCAACTGGCCTAGCAGCTTCCGGTCGCAGCGGCCAGTAAGCGTTTTGGCCATCTACAATCCGCAGTTTGCCGCTATGCTTGCGTGCCAATTGCTCGATCCTTCTGACATCGGTGAAAGCGAACGCGATGTACCCGTCCTCTATTCCGATATACCGGATCGACCAAAGGGCCGCATCCATTCGCAATTCTGCAACATCCAGTAAACGAGCAGCTTCTGTTGGCAACGGTCCAAAACGATCGGCCAACTCTTGACGGATTTCTGCAATTGCATGCACATCCTGCAATCGGCTCAAACGCCGATAGACGTCGATCTTGTGCCGCATTTCGGGAATATAGTCACTGGTCAAGAACGCTTCGATTGGCAAATTCACTTCGACATCGATCTTGATCTTGGGAGGCTGCCTAGTAAGTTCCCGCACTGCCCCTTCCAAGAGTTGGCAATACAACTCGTAACCAACGGTCGCTATGTGTCCGCTTTGCTGTGTCCCGAGCAGATTCCCTGCACCGCGGATCTCGAGATCGCGCATGGCTATCCCAAACCCGGCACCCAATTGCGAGTATTCTTCGATGGCATGCAAACGCCTTGCTGCGTCCGGATTGAGGCTGCGGTCTCGATCGACCAGCAGATAGCAGTGCGCCTGGTTCTTGTATCGCCCAACCCGGCCACGCAGTTGATGCAGTTCGGAGAGTCCGTAACGATTCGCTTCATTGATAAAGATCGTATTGGCGTTTGGAATATCCAAGCCACTTTCGATAATGGTCGTGGCTAGCAAAATATCCGCTTTGTGGTCGATAAAGTCGAGCATCACTTGCTCGAGAACCCCTTCGGCCATTTGTCCATGTCCAATCAAGATTCTCGCTTCGGGCGCGATGCGTTGCAGCCTTGCAGCGATCGAAAACATGTCTTCGATGCGATTGTGCACAAAGAAGATCTGGCCATCGCGGTTCAATTCCCGCAGGACTGCGTTTCGTACGAGCGCATCGTCGAACCGAACGACCCGAGTTTCGACGGCCATACGTTCTTCGGGCGGCGTCTCCAAATTGGAGATATCGCGCACACCCAGCAAAGACATATGAAGTGTTCGAGGAATCGGGGTGGCTGAAAGGGTCAAGATGTCGACCATCGAAGAGGATTTCTTGATGCGCTCTTTTAGTTCTACTCCAAACTTTTGCTCCTCGTCGATGATCAACAGGCCCAAGTTAAAAAACTGTACGTCGGCTGAGGCCAAACGATGCGTCCCAATGACGATATCCACTTGACCGTTCATCAATCGGCGCACGGTTTCTTTTTGCTCCGCCGTTGTCTCAAAGCGACTTAGCTTCGCGATCTCGAATGGGAACTCCGCCATCCTTTTCCGAAATGTCTTGTAGTGCTGTTCGGCCAACACCGTCGTTGGCACGAGCACACCGACTTGGTAGCCGCTTTCCACCGCTTTAAAAGCCGCCCGCATCGCGACTTCGGTCTTACCAAACCCAACATCGCCGCAAATCAGCCGCTCCATCGGCCTAATATTCATCATGTCCGTTTTGGTAGCCGCGATCGCAGTTAGCTGGTCCGGCGTTTCTTCGTAGGGGAACGAACCATCGAATTGACTTTGCCAGACCGAGTCCGGTTTGAAAGCAATGCCAGTCAAATGTTTGCGTTGCGCCTGCAGTTCCAAAAGCTCTGCGGCCATGTCGGTGACCGCCTTTTCTGCTGCGATCTTTT
>JBBRGW010000389.1:0-4281 GCA_038223525.1 Pirellulales bacterium | reverse complement strand
TGCTGAAAACTCTGCCGTGCGCGGGTGTATGGTGATCAAGCCGTGGGGTTACGCGATTTGGGAGAACATGCAAAAAGTCCTCGACCAGATGTTCAAGGACACGGGGCACCAGAACGCTTACTTCCCGCTCTTTATCCCAATGAGCTTCCTCGAAAAGGAAGCGAAACATGTCGAGGGATTCGCCAAAGAATGCGCTGTCGTAACACACCATCGGCTGGAGCCAGACGGCAAAGGTGGCTTGCGGCCCGCCGGCCTGCTCGAAGAACCGCTCATCGTTCGACCCACCAGCGAAACAATTATCGGAGCGACCTATGCCAAATGGGTTCAGTCCTACCGCGATTTGCCAATCTTGATCAATCAATGGGCCAACGTCGTTCGCTGGGAAATGCGAACGCGATTGTTTTTGCGAACAACCGAGTTCCTTTGGCAAGAAGGCCACACAGTGCATGCGACCGCCGACGAAGCCATGGAGGAGACCAGCAAGATGCTCGAGGTTTATGCTGACTTCGTCGAGAACTACATGGCCGTACCCGTTATTAAAGGCGAAAAGACTGCGGGAGAACGATTTCCTGGCGCTGTGACAACGCTCTCGATCGAAGCCATGATGCAGGACCGCAAAGCTCTGCAAGCTGGCACTTCGCACTTCCTCGGCCAAAATTTTGCCAAAGCGCAAGAGATCAAGTTCCAAGATAAGAATGGCGAGATTGCTTATGCATGGACTACTTCTTGGGGGATGTCGACCCGTTTGATCGGTGCATTGATCATGACGCACTCCGATGATGATGGGCTCGTGTTGCCACCTCGATTGGCACCTTCTCAGATTATGCTCATCCCGATTTATCGAGATGAGGCACAACGAGCCGAAGTGCTTGAGTACTGCAAGGCGCTCAAGAAGGATTTGGCTTCGCAGATCTATTGCGAACAAAAGATCCGAGTCGATATCGACGATCGGGACGTTCGCGGTGGTGACAAGAAGTGGTACCACATCAAGCGAGGGGTCCCAATTCGATTGGAGGTCGGTCCAAAGGATATCGCCAATGGTGCCGTTTTTGTAGGTCGTCGCGATACGAACCAAAGCCAGTCCATGCCACGTGCCGATTTGGTTGCAGGTATCACCACGTTGTTGCAAGAAATCCAAGACAATCTTTTCAACCGAGCTTTGACAATGCAGAAGGCGAATACGGTCGAACTGAAATCAGAAGCCGAGTTCCGTGCCTTCTTTCAATTGGATGACGAACAAGGTCGATCGATGGGTGGGGGGTTTGCCAAGTGCTGGTTTGCGAGCGAGGAGGCGGTTCAACCGTTACTCGACGAGTTGAAGGTGACGATCCGTTGCATCCCGCTCGACTCGCCCCCCGGTGAAGGGACTTGTTTTATGACCGGCAAGCCGACGCTGACCCAAGCGGTTTTTGCTAAGAGCTACTGAGTTTCGGTAGCTAATTTGAATGCAGAAGGGTGAGTGTCCGATGACTTTCTGGACATTTACCGAGCAGCAATGCAGTTCTGAAGCGGCTTAAGAATTCCGTCGACGATGTAGTTGTCCATCAGTTCGCGAAGCAAGACCTCCAAGCGAAGTACTTCTGTTTTGAATTCTTCGTCAGGGCCCAAAGAATCGAAGCGTCTAACCGTGACGTAAACACTCAGCAAATCTTCGCTGTACTCACCCGACTTGGCTTGAAACACGGTGGTTCGTGTTTCGAAGTGGATCCGTGCATGGGTTCGAAATACATCATCGAGCGACATTTGAATGACAGGTTCGTAGCTCATGAGTTGCGAGCCGGTCCGCTGTGCCATCGCATCGAATCCCATCGGCATTCCAATGGCTTCGGCAAGGATCTGATTGTGATTTCCGCGGCAAGCGTAATCGAAACCGTACATCAGACCGATCGATTCGCAGTCGAGTTTGCTGATCGACATGGTGTGGGGCACAACATCGAGGACTTCGCAGTGTTGCGACATCGCTTCTTCGAGGGAGTTGGGGTTTACGATCCCGCTGCACATGCGTCGCGGCTCTGCAGCAATCCAACGATAGGCTCCGTGCTCTTTGTCTTCTTCGAGAATAAACTCCCCCCGTTCGCGCTGGTAGAAATGGCGAAGCTTGGGATATCGGCGTTGCATTTGTTCGAAAAAATGCAGGACTGTTTCGCGTTGGTTTGGCAGGTCCATCTCAGTATGCAAATGCATATTGATGTAGAAGTCATCGCTTAGTGAGCTGTAGGGATTCATCATGCTGTTGTTTCCTCGCAACCTAGGTTGTAATCCATCCATTTTCAGCCACGCTGTTCGGGCTCAAGTATATGGCGACAACGAAATGTTTCAAAGGCTTGACAGATCAATGATCAAAGAATCGCTCGCCACCATGATTTGAGGTGGTGTCCGTTGCGCCAATTTAGCGGTCGCATTGGCCAAGCCTAAAGGGTCTGACTCGCCCGCCAATGGATTGATATGCGTCAGAATCAGCCGACTAATCCCCGCCTTCGCTACATTTTCCAAGACGGCACTTGTCCAACTGTGCCCTGTTTTGATGGCCAAATCGATCCAGTCGTCCGAAAAGTTGCATTCGTGGATCAGCCAATCGACACCTTGTATCTCCCGCCAATATGCTGACTGCGCTGATGCGGTAGTATCGGTAATATAGGCAAGCGACAGCGTTGGCCAATCGATGCGATAGCCCACACTACCTCCTGGATGATCGAGAGGGAACCAGTGGCATCGCGCACCATTGATTTCGAACTCAGTTCCAAGTTCTTCGATCGAATGCCATTCGATGGGGGGCAATACAGGGAAGATTAGTTCATGAAAAAGATGCTTTTGGACCGCTTCCAATTTCGCTCGTTCGCCATAGACATGGATTTTGCGAAGAGGAGTTACCGCGACGAAGTCTAAAAAGAACGTGAGGCCAAACACGTGGTCTAAGTGGGCGTGGCTGAGCAGAATCGAGATCTCTTCTTGATCGATAAGCTTTTCGATTCGAAACAATCCGCTCCCTGCGTCGAGCATCAAGCTGGCTTCGGGGATGAAATAGCAACTAGTGTGTCGGGTTGCACTGGGGTGGTAGCCAGCCGTTCCAAGGCAGTGCAGTTTCATGCGTATTGAGCTCCCGCGGTATAATCGAGTTGGCATAAAAGGCGAGCGGCAGGCTGTGTTATACCAGTCGTAGTTTGGGACCATTGTCCCGAACGAATCAACGGACAGGACATTGGTCCCACCCTACGGTACTTTTCATTCTGCCGATCGCCTAAAAAGTCGTTTCGGCATCCTATCATAACTTATCGTGAGGCATGTGTGGCTAGGCGTTTGTGTCCTGCAGAAGTTCCGGTATAACTTTTCTTATGGTAAACACAAATAAAATCATGATCATTGGTGTGGGCGACGATGGTGCGGAGGGGTTGACCAAGCATGCGGGCGAATGCATCCAAAGTGCGAGCCTCCTCGTTGGAACCCCTGGCCTTCTCGCAAAGTTCCCCGATTTCGGTGGGCGCAAGGAGGTCATCGGATCGGATCTCGATCGGTTAGCTAATTCACTGGACCAAGCCGCGGTCCGGACCGTAGTCTTGGCGAGCGGCGATCCCTTGTTTTACGGCACGGCGCGATTTCTCTGCGATCGACTGGGCAAGGACCGTTTTGACGTTTTGCCGCACGTCAGCAGTATGCAATTGGCATTCGCACGTGTTAAGGAAAGTTGGGATGAAGCGTACCTGACTAATCTCGCATCGCAACCCTTGGATCGCGTAGTCGAACGTATTCGCTCGGCGGAAAAGGTGGGAGTGTTCACATCCGAAGAAGTGTCCCCGTCCAGACTTGCGGAAGAGCTGCTTTCCAAAGGAATTTCCTACTTCACGGTATACGTTTGCGAGAACCTTGGGTCACCTGACGAAAGGGTCACCCGAAGTCCATTGGCAGAGATCGTCAATCAGCGATTCTCGCCACTGAACGTTATGGTGATGATTCGGCAAAGCGGTGTACCGGACAAACAATCGGATTCCGACAACCGGCGACTGTTTGGAAATCCGGACGAATTGTTTCGACAGAGCAAGCCCAAGAGAGGCTTGTTGACCCCCAACGAAGTTCGCTCGATCGCCTTGGGCGAAATGAATTTGCGATCTACCTCGATCGTCTGGGACATCGGTGCAGGGAGTGGTTCGGTAGCGATCGAGGCCGCTCAGATCGCAAGAAACGGAAAGGCTTATGCCATCGAAATGGACGCTGAGGACTACAATTTGTTGGTGCAGAATGCGAACCAATTTGGAGTAACGAATTTGGTGCCCATTCTCGGAGAGG
>JBBRGW010000388.1:0-4304 GCA_038223525.1 Pirellulales bacterium | reverse complement strand
GCTCCCCGCTCCCCGCTCCCCGCTCCCCGTCCAAAGGACAGTCCCCTGGCGTTCTTTAAGGCTTCGCTTTCAGAACACCATAATTTTGCTTCCAATGTTCACTTCGCTTTGCGATCCACACGGCCTCCTCCTGCATGCTGTGTTTTGCGTAAAACTCTCTTAACTTCTGGAAGCGCTTTTCGGGATCGAACTTCAAGTTCCAATGGATCTTTTGATGGCACACCGGGCATTCGTGAATCGATGTGCGGTCGGTTTCCTCAAGACTATTGCTGCCGTTCATCACGCAATCGAAAAAAACACAATGCTTCAATCCAAAAACATGACCGGTTTCATGACTGAGCACTTTCATTGAGCGCCGAAGAGTCAACCGTCGCGACTGTTCGGTAGGTGCTTCATTCCAGAACTCGGAGCAATAGCGGGCTAGGCTATAAATGCCCGTGCGATTTTCGAAACTGCCAAAGCCAAAGACATAATTCAAGTCGCCAGCATACAGGTCCTCCATGGTGATACCGAGATAGACGGCAGCGTCTCGTGGGATTCTCGGGCGCAACAGTTTGTTTACAATGGAGGTGGCTTCGTATTGATGATCGTATTTGCCGTGAACCTCCTCTGCCGGCAACATTCGTGCTAAACGGCTCTTGGTGTAGTCCGGCAAATCGATCGGTTTGGCGATCCTAGTCGGAATTTGAAAGTACGCTTGTGAGTAGTCCTTGAGGGTTCCCAAAAGCACTTGCTGTTCATCCGAGAATTCGCCGAGCGGTTGCAGTACAATCGTGTGTTGCCGCATATTCAAAAGGGCCCGTGAATCTTTGGACTGGTATTGTTCCAGGGTTTGCCCCATTTCGGGAAACTCGTGAAGCCAATCGCCTGGCTTTGGAGGATTTAGTCGAACGAAGTCTTGCATCTCCGATTCGGCGAACTTGCTGTAGACCGATTGCTTACTGTTTTTGTTTTCCTGTGTTTCTTGGGCTGAAACGGAGGCAGAAAAAAGCAGCTCGCAAATCGACAGTCTGCAGATCCAAAGTAAGCAAGTTAGGAACTGGATGGTTTTGGTATGCATTTTCGCTTGCGAAAGAAGGTGCGGAGTCGTGTGTATGGCAAATTTTTTTCGGATTGACCTAACGTGTCAACGGTCGGAGCGATACTTCTTTTGTCAAAGCCGACGAGCCACAACATCCCAGCTTTGACATCCACGAAAGCGGCCTAAATCATCCCTTGCACCAGCCCTCACTGGGCAAGGGGTGAGCGGCCGACTTTGAGTGAAACGCAATCCTCTCACTTCTGAAATCTAACCACAAACCCTGCAAAGACCATCAAGGAAGATTACCATGGCAAAATTTTATGTGCAAAGCGGAACACTTCGGGCAATCGTCGACAGCGAAGATGCAGAACGAGCCGCTCTTTGGGCCATCCACACGGCGATGGAACAAGTCATGCCGCTGGAGAGCGAACACGGATCGATCGAGATGATCGACAATGGGCCTTCGAACATGATCGCCTTAGCCGAAACGATCGAGTTGAGCGAAGTCGGATTCGATCGCGAAGACTGCTTGCGAATCGATACCTTCGACGCGTTCCAACATTGGAATTTGCTATTGAAGGCAGTCGAAAAGTTAAACTCGCTGCTCGATAGCTAAGGATCGTTTTCGTCTGCGGTTGGGTCTAAGTGCCCAGACTTGTTGATCGCCAACAGAATGCGGAATGCGACCAGGGTGCTGATCACAAATCCGACCAATCCCATCATCGAAAGGTCCTTCAAGCCGAGAGGTCCCTCGTCCATAAACATCAGCGGCGGTACTTTCGATGCCATCAAAATGGAAGAGCCCAGCAAGAGCGAACTGGTCAACAGCCCCAAGACAAGTCGATTGATGGAGGGGCTAAGTCCACGGTGGGACAGTTGCACGTCCAGTCTACCTTCTTGGACCAATTCCATCAGTGAGCTAATCTGCGACGGCAACCTTTCCACCAGGCCTTCGAGCTCGACATACATACGGCGAAGTCTTCTCGCTTGACGTCGAGGCGAGAACCGGCTTCGACGCAGTTTCCCCATCATGGGTTCGATCGCTTCGATGATGCTAAAACTGGAGCAGGTCAATCGAAGCGTTCCTTCCAAAGTCACGAGCGTCTTGATAAGAATGCCCATTTGGCTTGGCAGCGTGATTCGGTGACGATGCAATATGTCGGTTGCATCGTTTAGTGCCCCGCTTAGATCAAGCGAATCGAGTGGTTGTGATCCGTAGGTCGCGATCAAGTCCGCTACATCATTAGACAATTGGGCATCATCTATGGAAGCAGGAATCTTACCGGCGCGCTTGATCAGCGATGTCAGCAACGCGGAATCCTGTTGCATTACCGCCCAAAGCATTTCTTCGATGGTCCCTCGCAGGGAATCGTCAATACGGCCAACCATTCCGAAGTCCAATAGGGCAATGGTTCCATCCGGCTGTATGAGAATGTTGCCCGGATGCGGGTCGGCGTGGTAGTGTCCTTTGAGGAAGATACTTTGAACATAAAGTGCTGTTACGCGTTTTGCAATTTCCGTTCGATCGACGTTCGGTAGTGCGTCCGGTGAGCTTAAGCAATGGATCGATTGCCCGCTCACTTGCTCCATGGTCAGGACGCGGGCAGTGGAGAGCTTGGGGTATGCGTGCGGTACGACAACCCCCTTGCATTCCTTTAGTGAGGATTGAAACATGAGTAGATTGGAAAGTTCTCGCGAGAAACTCAGCTCGCGTTTGATGGATCGCGACAATTGCTCGACGATTCCGCGAGGTTGCCACACGGCGAGTTCCGGGATCCGTTCTGCAAGAACGGCGAGCCCTCTCAGCACTTCCAAGTCCTCATTGACCTTTGCTTGAATATTGACGTGCTGAACCTTCACCACGACCGGCGTTCCATCGAGCAATTTCGCTGCATGAACTTGACCGATGGATGCTGAAGCAATCGACTGCTCAGCGAACTCCGAAAAGGCTTCGTCGATAGGCTGTTTGAGTTCCGATTCTATGATCGCCTTGACTTGTTCGTATGGATCTGCGGGCACCTGAGTTTGCAACTGCTGAAGTTCCGACGCTTGTTCCGATCCGACCAAATCAGGCCGCAATGAAAGAACTTGGCCGAGCTTGATGAAGGTTGGCCCGAGATCTGTGAGCGCCATGCGCACCCGGGCCTCTCGTGAGTAACTGGAGAGAGGCACTCCATGATCGTCTTTGATCCAATCACGAATAAAATCGACTCGCAGATGGCTTAGCCAATCAGCCAACCCATATCGCCTCAATACAACGATGATCTCTTGCCAACGTCGCAGATTCCTATAGTACCGAGGGAGCGAGCTGATTCTCATTTGTTCGGTAACGGAACCAGTTTAGGAGGGGGCGTATTACTTTTCATTTCTTTTGCCCTGGCCTCTACACGCTTCTTGATCTCCGCAAATTCAAGTTGGCCGAAGTCGTAAACCGGGGCAGCTTCGACTGGCTCTTCGGTTAACTTGAGCTCGACGCGAGTCCCCAAGTACTCGACCACCATTGTGTTTTCTGCAGCTAGGATCTGTTGATTGAACCCAAGCCCTCGAACCGCTGGGAAATCATCGGCACTGTAGACAACCTTGCCGTTGCGAATGTCCACCACTGCAATGGACATGCAGTCGGAAGCTCGTTGTTGGTTTTTACTCAGTTTGAGCATGCGGACAAAAATCGCAAAAGGTGAAGTCCTGGTTTGCGAAACGGGAAAGAAAAACTGCATTACCGATGGGCTCTGTTCCCAAACGTCGCTGAGGTCTTTGGCAGATAAAGCCAACATTCGGCCTGAAACAGGAACGAAGTTAGCATCCGATTCGTCTGGCGCAACATTGATATCCACCAGCTTCAACTCCTTGTGGTAAAGCATCATGAGCATAGTGTCCCCAAATCGTTGAACACCAACATGACGAAAATTCAATTCCCCCTCTATTTCCCTAACAAACTCTGTCTCATCGATCAAGTTCCAATAGGTCAGTTCCTTGTTCAGCTTGAGAACGAGGATTCCTGATTCACCATCCACTGCGATTTGCGTTAAGGCCGGCAGATCGGTACTGAATACGCTCCGACCATCCTTGGCGTCGACCAACCGCAGCTGTGTTTGCTTAGCTTCTTTCTTAGCGGAAACTTCCATGAGCCAGTAACGTCCGATCGATGCAATTGCATTCATCCCATCGGTGTCCATGGGCGTTTCATTCAGGATCGAACCATCCTGCATTTCTAGACTCTTTCGCATGCGATTAACGGGATCAAAGACGTTTAGCTTTCCCTCATAGGTCGTGAAACTGCACC
>JBBRGW010000387.1:0-4333 GCA_038223525.1 Pirellulales bacterium | reverse complement strand
CTCGAGGGATATCAGCGATGGCAAAGCACCCTGCAAACCATGCGTCGCACAGCCATCATCCGCACGGTTCCGACCAACGAAGGATTCTCGATTGGGGTCGAAGTGATCAAGGAGATCGAGGATGTCGATAGGTCTCAGTATTCGTCGGAGGGGTCTGCCATAGCTCGACACGACGGTTCTGTCGTTCGAGCCGACTCGAAATTAGTGGGGCAACCGATCACTCTCGGCTGGATTAGGCAGGAAAACGATACCGACTTGGAGCAACGAATCCTGAGGGAAATCCTGGGCCGAGTTTCTAATGTGAGCCCACCTCGCAAGACGTTTCTAGGTCGATAGCCGACTGTGGATCCGCGAACCGTTCCACAATACTTCTCTATCGATTACAATTCGACGGATCTATTGACACCCTTACCTGGCTTACCTGGTTCATTCACATCCAAATATGACTACGACCTCAAAGCGACTCAACGAAGCGGAAAAACTCAAAGATCAAGGAAAGCTTGAGGAAGCTACCGGTCTATTGACCGGAATCCTGGCCGAGGACGCAAACCACGTTCTTTCGCACATGATGCTTGCTAGGATCTACACACAAACAGGTCGCCATGCAGAAGCGGTCCAACATGCGGAGAAGGCTTGTGAATTGGAACCAAACGATTCCACTAATTTCACCGTTTTGAGCGTGACCTACCAACGCGCTTGGGCAGGCACTCAAGATCAAAGCTATATTCAAAAGGCAGAGGACGCCATGGCCCGATCCAGGATGATCGGCGGTTAGTGATTAGTTGTCGGTTTGACCCTAGACCATTTCGCTGAACCATTTCGCTGAACCACTGTGATTAGCCCTCCCGCACTGCTTTCCTAACATCCCACTCCATCAACTAAGTCAACGCGCATGAGTCTCCCTCCTTGGTCCATTGGCGTATTCACCAGTATCGACGCAGGCTTAGGTGTTCATTTGGAGGTCGCTAAAGACTTGCAGATCCCATCGATCCAATTGCATACGCCTCATGCCGAAGGGCGGACCCCCGAAGCAGCTGATAGGTTTCTAAAGAAGCTCGATGAATATGGAATCGAGCTGACTTGTGTGTTTGGAGGTTTTGACGGAGAAAGCTATGCCGATATCCCAACGGTCGAACGAACGATTGGACTGGTACCAACTGCAACGCGAGCCGCTCGATTGAAAGAGATGAAGGAGATATCGGACTTCACTAGACTTCTTGGATGTGGTGCCGTTGGTTTGCATCTTGGTGTTGTTCCCCATGACAGCCAATCGCGAGAATACTCGGAAATTGTCGAAGTGACACGGCAGCTTTGCGACCACGCCATGCATAACGAACAAAACATCCACCTCGAAACAGGGCAAGAGTCAACCGATGCACTCATGCAATTCATCGGCGACACCAAGCGTTCCAATCTGTTCATCAATTTCGACCCGGCCAACATGATCCTTTATGGGATGGGAGAACCCATCCCAGCGCTGAAACAAGTCGGTTCGCACGTGCGAAGCATCCATTGCAAAGATGCAACATGGAGCGCCCAACCCGGAATCACTTGGGGCGCTGAGGTTCCGCTAGGGAACGGGCAAGTCGACATACGTGCCTACCTGACGACGCTTAAAGAAATTGGATACTTTGGCCCTCTCACCATCGAGCGAGAGATACCTCAGGATCGCGAACGCCAAAAAGCAGAGATCCAACATGCGACTGAATTGCTGACCCAACTCCGCCAAGAACTGCTCGGCAAAGTGAAGGCATAGATTTATGTTTATCTTCGATGCCCATCTCGACTTGGCACTCAACGGAGTCGATTGGAATCGGGACCTTCGGCAGAGCGTTGACGATATTCGGGCTCAAGAGACGACGCTCGAAATGAACGATCTCGGTCGACAGACCAACGTTTTGAGCTTGCCAGAACTACGGCACAGCAAAGTCGCGGTATGCTTGGCCACGCTGCTCGCTCGTCAAGAGCAGCAAATCAATCACCCAATGGGCTGGACGACTCCGCATGCATGTTATGCAATGGCTCATTCACATCTAGCCTACTACCGTGCGATGGAGGCAGACGGCTATCTCAAGATGCTGAGAACTGGAAGCGACTTGAAATCGCATTTTCAAGCGTATCTTTTGGAGCCAAAGAAAACACCTCTCGGCTTCATCTTGACGATGGAGGGGGCCGACCCGATGCTCACCCCGAACACGGTCTATGAATTCCATGAAGCGGGCTTGAGAGCGCTCGGCCTGACTCACTATGGGACCAATCGCTACGGCGGCGGAACGCGTAGCGAAGTCGGATTGTCGCTCGATGCGGTCGAGTTGCTAAAGAACTGCGAAGAACTCGGGATCACGATCGACATGACCCATTTGTCCGACGTTTCGTTCTGGCAAGTGGCAAAACATTTTTCGGGACGGGTTCATGCCAGCCATCAAAATGCGCGAGCCATATGCAATTGGCAACGTCAATTCGACGATGAGCAAATTCGATTCGTCATCGAGCGCGATGGCGTGCTGGGCGTGTCGATGGATGTCATCATGCTTCAAGAAGGATTGGTACGTGGCAAGACCAAGCCGGTAGCAACATTGGAACGGGCCGTAGACCAAATCGAACATGTATGCCAATTGTCAGGTTCGATTCGGCATGTCGGACTCGGCTCGGATTTGGATGGCGGCTATGGATATGAACAGACGCCCGCGGACTTGAACCGGTATCGCGACTTACAAACATTGGCAGCCATCATGCAACGCAGAGGGTTCCCATCGCCCGACATCGAGGCGTTCTTTCACGGCAACTGGTTGCGTTTCTTTGGCCAAGTGCTGCCTGAGTAAGCGCGATTCCCCACTTCGTTGTGCGACGCTCCCAGACTGCGATTCTAATATCGTCCTCTTTTGCTCAGCGAAAGGCCGCCTCATTAACGTTGTTTACGCCCCGATGGGCTTGACCCATCGGACGTAAAGGTTCTCAGCTAGAAGCGACCGAATCAAGTGTTTCCCGCCCCCCCTCTCCTCCTAGCCCAACGCCAAAAGCGTTGGGCTAGGAGGAGAGGGGGGCGGGCGGTCCTGGGGTAGGTGCGTTCTAGCTAAGAACCGTAGGCTCCGACGAGACAAGCTCGTCGGGGGCCAGTTCCGGATCTTGCTCAGGAATTACTACGCAATCAATCGAGCGAATCCTTGTTGACTTTGGATGCAGCAGCAAAGAAAGCTTGGCCCTTTTTCACCGCTTCGCGGAGGAGCCCGTAAGCATCACGCAAATGTGCTGTGTCCCTTTCTCGTTCCCTTAATTCAATGCCTTTCCTTCTTGATTCTATTTCGGCACCAGCACGGAATGCTCTACGATCGCTTTCAGGAAAACGCGTCGTATCGCATCATAGCCACGATCGTTGGGGTCCTCGATATTGTCGTAGAACCAATAATGTGGATCGCTTGAATCGTAGTTGGCTCGCCAGAACTGCCTGCAGTGCGCTCCGTGCCCCAAGAATGTTTTGTACAAAGGGACGATGTGCACATTGGAATGCGATTGAGCGCACTGAGCAATCGCTTCGTTGTATTTTGCATGGATCGCAAGTCCATCGGGCCAATGCGGCAGATAGACGCTCGGCGCGTCCCCCACTCCATCTGTGGGGTCGTAAATATCTCCTAAATAGATTTCACAACCACCGGGAAAACATGCTGAGATTCGATCTATCATTTGGCTGAGCCGCGACCGATAAGCTTCAATCCACGGAGAAGCCTGCGAAAGCGTTGCTTTGTACATGGCGCATTCTTTTGGGGGCAAGCGACCGTAGCTATGAATCAAATCGTTTCCTCCGGAAGTCATAACCACCAAGCCGAAAACATCAGAATCCTGCGGAACCAGTTTCCGTTCAATCACGGCCATATGGTCGAGCGAAGTCGATCCTGAAATGGCTAGGTTCTCGTGTGTCAATTGGCTGAGGACCTGCGATAGGCAGCGCTCTCGCATGTCCTCGTATTCATCCTCTGGATTTTGGATGAGTCTGTTGAAAAAGGTATGCGATTTGTTTTTGGCGCCCAAGCCAGCTGTGATACTATCGCCGATCCCAACCAGTCGTACTTTTCTATCCGTCCATCTTTTGCCGAACGGAGCCCGCGCCACGGCAGGCCCTGCAGGTCCATTGCCGACCGGTCTCGCTAGGTAGTAACGCATGTAAAACAAAGCGCATAACAAAAGAAAACCGCCGCATGCAGCAAGCCGAGCGACCCGTTTGTGACTGGCTTTCATTGGGATTCCATTTCGTTTACGCAGGTATCCAACTTTAACAAACCGGGCACTGCCATTGTAATCACTCGATCTTTTTGCAGAGCAATGCTAGTTGCTGACG
>JBBRGW010000386.1:0-4338 GCA_038223525.1 Pirellulales bacterium | reverse complement strand
GCTGCGGGCTTGCTCGCTCTATGGGGTATGTTGGTGGTCGGGACGGTCGACAACTTGGTCAAGGTCTTTGTACTGCACGGACAAAGCCAATTGCATCCGTTGTTGGCACTGCTGAGCGTGTTGGGTGGGATCCAATCGTTGGGACCCATTGGGATTTTGGTTGGCCCGATGGTAGTTGTTTTGTTGCAAACGCTGTTGGGCATTCTGCGAACGGAGTTAACCCAATTCAAAAAGGCCGAGGACCAAGCGATGGAATCGGGGGGCGTTGCCAGCGACGGCAAGTCGCTCAGCGGGTTGATCCGAAAGGTAAAGGGGGTAAGCGAATCGATGGCCAATGCCGCGCCACCCTCCCCGAGCGTTTCGAGTCCTAAGCCTAAGACTGGATAGCACGGTGAGTGCATTGTTCCGATCCTGTTTCGCGTGATTTCCGAAGTTCAAAAACCTCTGGTTTTTGAGGCTACATCACGCAGAGCGTGATGAGTACTTTTCGACGGTCTAGATCCCTGTGTAGTTAAACGGGGTTATCTTTGCTAGTTCCGCTTTGACGGTATCCGAGACGTTGAGCGATTGGATGAATTGGGACATGGTTCGAGCACTGATCGCTTCGTTCGTTCGCGTCAAGCCCTTGAGGGCTTCGTAGGGTTCAGGGTACCCTTCGCGACGGAGGACTGTTTGGATCGCTTCGGCAACAACCGCCCAGTTCGCTTCGAGATCATTGTGGATGGCCGCTTCATTGAGTAGGACTTTCCCCAGCCCTTTTTGAATCGATTTGAACGCGATCAAGGTGTGTGCGATGGGGACGCCGATGTTGCGTAGGACGGTTGAGTCGGTAAGGTCCCGTTGCAATCGGGATATTGGGAGCTTCGCGCTGAGGTGTTCGAAAATCGCATTGGCGATCCCCAAGTTCCCTTCGGCATTTTCGAAGTCGATCGGATTGACTTTGTGCGGCATAGCCGACGAGCCGACTTCGCCCGCTTTGATTTGCTGACGAAAGTAGTTCATCGAGATGTAGGTCCAAAAGTCTCTACACAAATCAATCAATATCGTGTTGATGCGTTTCAAGCCGTCGAAGTAGGCAGCTAAGTTGTCGTAGTGCTCGATTTGAGTTGTCGGACTGGAACGCTTTAGTCCGAGGGATTCGACAAACCGATCGCCAAACGCGTTCCAATCGTGTTCGGGATAAGCCACATGATGAGCGTTGAAGTTGCCGGTCGCGCCACCGAACTTGGCCGAGAACGGGACTTGAGCGAGCAGCTTTGTTTGTTGCTCGATTCGTTGCCAGAATACAAGAATCTCTTTCCCAAGCCGGGTCGGAGATGCCGGCTGCCCGTGGGTTCGTGCAAGCATCGGGACGGCTGTCCATTCCGTTGCCATGGCTTTCAATTTTTCGGAGACTTTGTTCAAGCCTGGGAGCAGCACCGCGAAATGGGCTTCTTTGAGCAGTAGGGGTGTTGCCGTGTTATTGATGTCTTGCGAAGTCAACCCGAAGTGTACGAACTCCTTCACGCTAGAGAGACCGAGTTGGTCGAGTTTACTCTTCATGAAGTACTCGACCGCTTTCACATCATGGTTGGTCGTTCTTTCAATCTCTTTTACCTTTAACGCGTCGGCTTCGGTGAAGATTTCGAAGATCGCGCTACGCAGCTTTGGAAACTGGTCCGGGGAGACGCTGGTCAGCTGCGGCAGAGGCAATTTGCACAAAGCGATCAGGTATTCGGTTTCGATACGAAGTCGATAGCGAATCAGAGCTGCTTCGGAAAAGTATGGGCTGAGCTCGGCGGTTTGCTGGGAGTAGCGACCATCGATTGGAGAAACGGCCCAAAGAGCGTTCTGAGTCATAAAATAGGCTGTAGCAAGAGGAGAAAATCGTTCATCAACACCGTCTAACAATGCGAGCAATCTAGCGGTTTCTTGACCGATTGAAAATTGCTGTAGACGGCAACTTGGGAAATCTGCGACGATCCCACCGGTGACGGCTCCGAAAATCAGGGATTGTATGCAATGAGGTTGTGATCGTGAGGATTCCAAAAACGCTGTTGATTTCATTTCTGTGCGCGGGCGTTGGGTCGTTGTCCGGCTGCGCGAACCGAAATCCTTACAACCCCTATCCAACACAGTATCCCTATCAAGCTTATCCTTACGCGGCCCCGATGCCGCAAGGGCAGCCGGGACAGCAGATCCAAGCGAGCCCGATGGTCGGCCAGCCCCCTCCGGGCGCGATCCCGCCCGGCTACGGAGCCCCTGGCGGTTTTGCTCAAGGCCAGCCGCAATACATGCAGCCGGGGCAACCTAACCCTTACTATGCGCAGCCGGGTCAGCAAGGCGGCACTCCCTTTCTTGGGCGATAAGGAATCATGGCAAGAAGTCTTCTCCTGATGCGTCATGCCAAAAGCGACTGGAACGATGCACGCTTGACCGACAAACAGCGGCCGCTCAATGATCGCGGTCGCACATCGGCTCCTATCATGGCGAACTGGGTGGTCGCAAACGGCCATATGCCTGATATTGTGATTTGCAGTAGCTCGGTCCGAACTCAGCAGACACTCGAGCTGATGTTGCAAGTTTGGACGACTGCCTCGCAAGCCAACTCAGCAATCGCTGTGCCTGAAGTCATCATCGAGGAAAGCCTTTACCTCGCGCCGGACGGGCTAATACTCTCATTAGCAAGCGGCCTGGCCAGCATCGCATCGAAACGGAGTGTCATGATGTTGGGGCACAATCCAGGTATGGAAGTCTTAGCCAGCAAAATGAGCCAGTCGGCAATTGAAATGCCAACGGCTGCCATCGGTGTTTTGGAGAGCAATTCGCTTGACGAGGGATGGCCAACTGATTGGGCAAACTCCACAATGTGGAAGTGGCGAGGTTTGGTCAAGCCGCGGGAAATAGATAGCTAAACTTTCTGGGAAAATGACCGTTCGTTTTGATAGAGTTGCGCAAAGTGTAACGATTGAATGGACGATAGTAGGATTCGAAGCATCGTCGAGTATTGGTTTTCGGCAACGCGATTCCGGACGCATAGGAGCTAGGTGGATGAGTCAAATTAGCAAAGCACAATTGGTTGGATGGATTGCTACAAGCGTTCGATGGGCATCCTCTGCGAGCATCCTTGGTGCTGTCTGCATCAGCACTAGCTTTGCCGCGGAGCGGGATCCGCAAGTGGTCAAAGCGCTCGGCTATACACCTCGCCAAAACAATGTCGGCTACGACAAAGTCGCCGAGAAGGACATCGACGCTTGCACGAGCAAATACGAAACACGCAATGGATTCGAAGGGCTTGTGATCTATAGTCCGGAGGGGCAACCGCTCCGACGTTTTGCCGACGCCAACAGCGATCGCCAAGTCGATCAGTGGTGCTATTACAAAGATGGTATCGAGATCTATCGCGATATCGATAGCGACTTCAACGGTGCAGCAGACCAATACCGTTGGCTGGGAACTGCCGGCACACGATGGGGTATCGACAAGAACGAAGATGGCAAGATCGATCAGTGGAAAATGATCTCTGCCGAAGAAGTAACCATGGAGGTTATCGAAGCCATCAAGTTGCGCGACGACGAAAGATTCAGACGCCTGCTCGTCTCCGATTCAGAAATGAAGTCGCTCGGACTCGGTGAAGACAAAGGGGACCAGCTCACGACTCGGCTGGCGAATGCAAGGAAAGGTTTTGTAGAGTTTGCGAAGGCTCAAAAACTGATAAGTGTAGGGACGAAGTGGGCGAACTTTGCCGCCGATAAACCCGGTATCGTTCCAGCAGGAACCGAGGGGGCGACTCAAGATATCGTGGCGTATGAAAACGTTATCGCCGTCGTGGACAACGAAGGGGCGAGTCAACAATTGATGATCGGTACTTTGGTTCAGATAGGGACCGCTTGGCGTTTGGCCGACCTTCCTCGCACCATCACGGACAATGCCGTGTTGGCGGACAGCGGCTTGTTTTTCCCAGCGTCGGCTAGCAATCGGGTCGGCTCGTCCAGCGCCGAGAACGGAATCTCGCAAGACGTACAACGTTTGCTGACCGAGCTCGAGAAAGTCGAAGGAGAGATCAAGGACGAAACCGGCGATCGAAGTCGACTGCATGAGAAGAAAGCACTTGTTCTGCAAAAACTAGTCGTTGCCAACAAAGGGACCGATCAGATGGAACTTTGGGTCAAGCAGTTTGCGGACTCTATTAGCTCCGCGGCCCAATCCGGAGAGTACGCAGAGGGGGTAGCGAAACTGCGTCAACTTGAATCGCAATTGAGCAATATGCCAAAGGGGAAAGAGTTGGTTCCCTATGTGGCGTACAGGCTTATCAGCACGGACTACACCCTCAAGAGCGTAGCCCCCAAGGCAGATTTT
>JBBRGW010000385.1:0-4343 GCA_038223525.1 Pirellulales bacterium | reverse complement strand
CGTCGTACAACTAAGTCCGCTAGCTAGCTATTTGTCGTTTGCTTTGACGGTGACATTGTCGATGAAGAATTCAGCGTCTGAGGATTTGCCAAATAGTCCCGGGCTTCCCACGGTGTTTGGCAAAAGGTCTTCTGCTTCGATGGTCCAGGCTTCTGGCTCCTTATCAGCCGTTTTCCAAACCTTGCCTTTGAGGATTGCTTTGCCATCCTTATTCTCGCTTTGGAACTTCACCGTATACCATGTCTTGGCGTCCCATTCGAATGGGACGGTTTTTGCGAAGCGGTCTTCGAGCAGGGATACCCAAGATCGGATTTGTAGTTTTTGAGACCCTTCCATAGAAAGGGTGTAGCGTTGGTTCACGACTCCCATATCAGGCAGGTTGGTGGTTGGGACTTTGTTCTTTTGATCGGAGGCGTAAACGTCTGCTTGGACGGTGTAATCATGGCTACTGGGTTTGCCAATGAACGCTTGGCTTCGCGTTCCTTTGGGGATGGTGCTAATTTTCACGAGTCCGTTTCCGCCGGTTGGCAACTCTGATGGTTGATGTCGGTAAGCAGCACCGATCCAGAACAGCGGTACCTTTTTATCTTCGAACTCGTATTTCCAGGGCAGTGCCGCGATAACTCGTCCGCGGGCGATACTTTTCAGTTCGCCGGAGGTAGCCGTCAAAAACACTCCAGTGCCTGTGGTTTCGGAAGGGGCGGAGTAAACCATATCTTCGCTCACAGTGCCTCCTCCTTCGATGGAGATTACAGCGTCGTTAAGGTTCTTGAGATACTGTCCTGCAGCGTTATAAGCACGCACCTGCAATCTTGCTTTTTGTCCAGGTGAGAGCAGCATTTCAACGGGGCAGATTTGGATATGGGCAACTTTTTTGTCGCCGGATAGCGTTTCTACCAATTGTTTTGGCATTGGGTCGGCATCGACCTTTACCTCTTTTTTGCCGATGCAGAACAAGGTTTTGTTGGTAGGCAGATAGAGTCGACCGTTGGAGATTGCGAACGACCCGTAGACCTCTCCGCCATCATTAAGTCTTGTTTTGCTTAGAATGTCCAAACCGGATTCGGTCGGCTTGAGGCAGAACGCAGTGCCTGTCTTTTCGCCAATGTACATTTTGCCTTCGGAAACGACAGCGGAACCGGAGATGGCTCTACCGATTTTCTTTTCGACTTCGAGCGCACCGGTTTTGGCGTTGACTCCGTAAAGAATGCCACCATCGTCTGCAAAATAAACGCGTTCGCCAATCTTGACGGGAGAGCTTTTCCCAACGGTTTTTCCAGGAATTTTCCAAAGCAATTTATCTTCTGCAATATCGCCGCTGGTATTTCCATCGAATGCAAACAGGGCGCCTAGGACAGTCCGATCGGATTCGTTTTGTTCCCCGTGTGCACAGTAAACGATTCCATTGTCGACGAGTGGCGTTACGTTGATTCCGCGGGGCGAGGCTTGGTACTTCCAGATGACTTTGCCGGTTCTCGGCTGTAGTGCATAAACAGCGCCGTCTGCTGCACCAAGAACCATGGCCGCTTGGCCGTTCAATACCGTGAAGATTGGCGTGCTGTAGGTTGTATCTTCTGGGCGTGGTCGAGTGCTCATTGTCCAGATCGGTTGGCCGGTGGTTTTGTCCAGCGCGAGGATCCGGTGAGCAGGAACCGCCGTTTGGTCCCAACCCGTCGTAACGCCCGAAACGATTAGCATGTCTTCAAAGACGGTCGGGAAATTCGTACGTCCACCGTAAGTAGAGAGCATCCCATACTCTTCTAACATGGACTTTTCCCAAAGAATTTTACCTGTTTTGCCTTCTAGGCATTGAAGAACGCAGCCTATCCCCAGCATAAAGACTTTGTCGGTTTCCGGGTCGCCACAGACACTTGCCCATCCGATCCTTTCCGAAGGCGCGTCGGATAGGTAGACGTTATGAATACTTTCCCAAATCAATTCCCCAGTTTCGGCGTTGAGGCACACTGTCTTCTCCGCTTCCTTGGTGGTATCGGGCTCGGAGCGGCAAATTGTATAGAGGCGACCATTCATCAAAACAGGTGTCGCATACGAGCCCATCCCTTCTTTGCGCCATAGCAAGTTTTCGCCTTCTACCTTGAAGGAGTCGGGCAAGCCTTTCTCCAAAGATTGACCGTTTTGCAAAGGCCCTCTCCAATTGGACCAATCGGTCGACTTGGCCTTGTTCCCCGTTAAACTCGCCTCTTTGGTATCGTCTGCCTGAACCATACAGCTGATGCAGGTGGACAGGCACAGGGAAGCAAAGAGTGCTTGTGAGCGTAACAACGTTTTGCGTATGGACCGCATGGATTTGATGGAAGCTGACATGTTAGCAATAGATTTTTTGAGGGTGGGGTTTTAGCGGAATGAAACTTCAATATACCAAAAATTCGCTCCTCGTAGAACTGGCCAAAAGCACAAAGATGTGGGTGATGTTGAGGGCCTTAGCCTCATCATTACCCACAACTCGACAACGTTTCGTGCTCGTGCTCAATGAAATGGTGCTCGTGCTCCTAATCGATGGTCGCTCGTCGATAACGAGCACGAGCATCGCCTACGGCTGAGCACGAGCACGAATGAAAAACGAGAAATCAAGCACAAAGATGTGGGTAATGTTGAGGGCCTTAGCCCACGGTTTTTGGAGTGCGGAAATCACGCGGAGCGTGATTGGTACTTTAAATCACTACTCGGAGCGTCGTGCAACTCAATGCAAACGGGCCGGATAACTGCGTCAATTGCTAGTGTTTCGTGGAACTGCTATTCACTCAACACATGGAAATGGCGTATGGTCGAGTTTCGAACAACCCAGTTTAACATTTTCGAATGGTTTCGAATAAGCATGGCACGCGTATTTTGTATCGCAAATCAGAAAGGTGGCGTCGGGAAAACAACGACGGCGATCAATCTAGCTTGGGCTATGGCCAAGTCTGCGAACAAGACGCTGGTGGTCGACTTGGATCCGCAATGCAACGCAACTAGCGGTTTGGGGCACCAGCCGTCGGACCGACATCCGCTTCTGATCGATTCCCCAATTCGGGAAAGCATTCTCGAAACAACGCAGCCCAACCTTTACCTGATGCCTGGCTGCCGCTCTTTTCAGGACGTAGATCGACTTGAGAAGGGAGAGCTAACGCAAAGCGAGTTGCTCAAGCAACATCTTGAAGCCGGAATGGGAGGTTTTGACGCCGTCTTTATAGATTGTCCACCATCGCTCGGCGAACTGACCCAAGCCGCTCTTGCTTCCAGCACAGAAGTGCTCATGCCCATCCAATGCGAATACTACGCAATGGAAGGCCTAACACAAATGATTCATGTCATACGCGACGTGATGCAGAAACATCCTGGCAGGCTCACCTTCGGTGGGATCCTGTTGACAATGTACGACCCTCGGTATGAGCTTACACATGAGGTGGACAGCGAAGTGAGGGAGTTTTTTGGTGATATCGTTTTTGATACCGTAATTCCTCGCGACATTGCGATTAGCGAAGCACCTAGCCATGGGCAGAGTGTTTTGGCTTACTCGCCGAGATCGCGAGGAGCACGGGCCTATATTGAACTTTGCATGGAGGTACTGGAACGTGACTAAGGATCGACGACTAGGGCGTGGTTTGGCTGCTTTGCTTGGAACTCAAATCGAGGATGGGGGCGCAGAAACATCAACGATATCTGGGAATCCCACCCTTGCAAATTCTTCTCAAGAGGCTCGGCCCCACCAAGAAAATGCAGCAGGTCGCACCGACACGATTCGCTCGTTGGCCAACGATGCTCACATTCGATCTTCGGCTTCCAAGTCGGGTATGGTTCCGACGACTGTACCGATTGCGAATTTCCAAACAGCAGGCAGTGGATCAACCAACACGTTAGAAATCCACACCGGATTGATCGATGCCAACCCGTTTCAGCCGCGACGGCAATTCAATCCAACGGAGCTCGAATCGCTGGCCGAGTCGCTTAAAGAGCACAAGCAGTTACAACCTATCTTGGTTCGTCCTTTCGGACAACGCTACCAGCTAATCAGCGGCGAACGTCGGTTGCGGGCTACGATTCTTGCAGGCATCCCAACCATACGCGCCGAAGTGCGAAACGCAGATGACCGTCAAGTCGCCGAACTCGCCATCATTGAAAACTTGCAACGCAAAGACCTCAACGCGATCGAAAAGGCTCTGTCCTTTAAGCGATACATTGCCGAGCACAAGTGCACGCAAGACGAGCTAGCCCAACGACTCAAAATAGATCGCAGTACGATCGCCAACATGATGCGTTTGCTCGAGTTGCCGGAAGCAATTACCGAAGCCGTACAGAAGGATCTAGTTTCTGCTGGACATGCCAAAGCTCTGCTCAGCCTC
>JBBRGW010000384.1:0-4354 GCA_038223525.1 Pirellulales bacterium | reverse complement strand
AGCCTGGGGTATTTCGAATCCCGCCCGCCGTGTGCGGCGGTTCGTTCAGGTTTTTAGGATACACTACGACGAGCGACAGCCCGACTTATGATCGACGCCGATTGGTTAAACTCAAATACTTATTACGACATGCTTAGTAGGCACATTCCATGTGCCCCCACCGAGAAGCCTGGCAAAAGCTTGATTGCGAACGGCACGGAGGAGCGTGCCTGCTACTTTTGTTTGTAGTGTCTTCAAGGATTCGAGCGACGCCCCGAGCGGTTACACGTCACGGTCGACTTCGGCCAGCTGCGATCGAGTGCTTCAACAGCTCTTCCATTTCGTTGACGATATCCCTTTGCTCCAAAGCCAAATTCTTCGTCTCGCCAGGATCGCTCTCAAGATCGAACAATTGACCTGCTGCTGAGGGGGCTGTATCCGGTAATGCATATCGCCTCAGTTCGGGATTGTTTTCATAATTGTTTCCTCCGGAACCTTTGTGCGCTAGGTACTTCCACTTGCCTCGCCGTATTGCCAGATCTCGGGCACCCGAGAACCCTTGTTGAATTAGATAGGGCCTAACCGGCTCACTGTCCTGGCTCAGCAAAGTAGGTAGCAAGCTAAAACTGTCCTCGGCAGCATTGTTTGGAACTTTCGCGTTAACGATATCTGCTGCAGTCATGAAGACATCGCACAACGAAGTGACTTGATTGGAAATGGTTCCTGGCGCTATTTTGCCAGGCCAGCGAGCGATGAACGGAACACGATGCCCGCCCTCCCAATTGTCTCTCTTTATGCCGCGCCATGGTCGCGCGCCATCGTGTTGGTAATCTTGCCGCATATGAACTACCGACGAAACCTCGGGTCCGTTATCGCTCGTTACAACCACCAACGTGTTTTCCGCAAAACCGAGTTCATCGAGCGTTTTCACAAGTTCTCCGACAATGTAATCGAACTCGAAAATAAAATCGCCATGCGGTCCCGATTGCGTCTTGCCCTTGAATGCTTTCCCTGCAAACGACGGCAGATGAACCGCTTGGGTTGAATGAAAGAGGAAGAACGGCTTTTTCGGAGTTTCCTTCGCATGCTGTCGAAGAGAGCGTTGACTCTTTTCCAGAAATGTTAGGTCGACCTCCTCCAAGTCGAAATCGGGCGCCTGGTATCCTCGTCGGTTATCATTTGCATACGGGTGTTTAGGTAGTTTCGTTTTGTCTAGCAAGCCACTGGGTGGGACCGGAATTCGATCACCGTCGATGTAGGCATATAGCCAATCGGTGGTCGGACAACACGCGGTTCCAAAGAATTGATCGAAACCGCAATCGATCGGTCCGCCATCGATTCGACGTGTGTAGTCGATCCGAGGGATCGAATCCAAGTCGCCGTTGTAGATCGGCTGACCCTCTTCATCGAAGAACGTAAGTCCAATGTGCCACTTTCCAAAGCAAGCGGTCGAGTAACCCTGTTCTCGCAGCATTTTTGGCAAAGTCAATCGATCTGCTGCGATCAAGGATGGACCACCCGCGCCGGTGAATACGCGACCTCCATTGGGCACACGAAATCCCATTTGACCCGTCATTAAGCCGTATCGGGACGGCGTGCATACCGTGCAAGGGCTATGGGCATCCGTGAAACGCATGCCGAGCTTGGCCAAGCGATCCAAGTTTGGAGTTTGAATGCGAGAATCCGGATTGTAGCAACCTACATCTCCATATCCCAAATCATCAGCTAGGATCAACAGTATGTTTGGCTGCATCGAAGGAACCGCATTAGCCGTTCCGACTGAGTCGAACTCCATTGCAACAGTCGCGGTCGAAAACCAAACTAAGGCGATCCACGGGATGAATTTAATTCTCGCGCGATAAACGGCCATTTGGCAACCTTCTTGAGCAAGTCAAAATAATGGGGCTTGATGAGGTTTCAAGCCGCATGCTTTTTCGGCTCGAGTGAGCACACCGCTGGCACGTTCGCGAGCTTTGGTCGCCCCTTTGCTTAAGATCTCGGCTACGAATGCTGGGTTGCTCGCCAGTTCAGCGCGTCGCTTACGAGCAGGTGTCAAATACTCATCGGATACATCTGCTAATCGCTTCTTCACTTCGCCATAACCAAAGCCACCTCGCAAATAGAGAGCGCGAAGTTCTTCGACCTGCTCTTGGCTTGAGAACAATCGATAGAGTTGAAACAAATGGTCGGTCTCGGGATCCTTGGCGTCCTCCATCGGGCGTGAATCCGTGCTGATTCGCATTATTTTTTTGCGGAGCTCTTTTGGGTCCTCAAACAAACTGAGCGTGTTGTTGTAACTCTTGCTCATCTTTTCGCCGTCCGTACCCGGCACCTTGGCCGCCCCCGGAACGATCTTGGCCTCTGGCATCGTAAACACCTCGCCGTAGTGCGAATTGAAACTGCGGGCGAGATCGCGGCACACTTCAATGTGCTGCACTTGGTCTTCTCCTACTGGCACCCAGTTGGAATCGTAAGCCAAGATATCCGCGGACATCAAAACCGGGTAAGTAAAAAGCCCTACGTCTGCCCGCAAACCCTTAGCCGTTTTATCCTTGTAGGCATGGCATCGTTCCAGTAATCCGAGAGGCGCTCCGGTCATGAGCAACCAGCAAAGTTGCGACACCTCAGGTACATCGGATTGCACAAACAAGGTCGCTCGATCTGGATCCAATCCGAGAGCTAACAAGTCCAACGCAGCATCTTTTACAAACCCGCGGAGCACATCCGGTTCTCGGACGGTAGTCAATGCGTGCAAGTCGGCGATGAAGTAGTAGCCATCATGTGCATCTTGGAAATCGATGTACTGTTTGATTGCACCGAAGTAGTTGCCCCAGTGAAAACGACCTGTGGGCTGGATCCCGCTCAAAACTCGCATTTTCATTCATTCAAGTGAGTGTTAGCAACGTCGACAGACGTTACGTTTTCAATGTTCCAACAATTTCTCGAACGGAGCTTGCCCCCATCGAATGCAGTGCTTCCGGAAGCCCCTGTATCAGCTTGAGGCTTACCATCGGATCGTAGTAGTTCGCTGTTCCAATCTGGACTGCTGATGCGCCGGCAACAAGGAACTCCATCATGTCATCCAGGTTCGCGATTCCGCCGACCCCGATCACCGGAACTCCCACTTGGCTGGCAACTTGATAGACACATCGCAACGCAATCGGCTTAATCGCGGGCCCGCTAAGGCCCCCTACGACGTTAGCAAGCATCGGTTTTCGCTTGCGCCAATCGATTGCCATTCCTAGCACGGTGTTGATACAAGTGACTGCATCGGTGCCCGCTTCCTTGGCTGCCCTCGCAATGTCAACAATACGAGTTACATTCGGAGTCAGCTTCGTAATGATCGCACAGTCGAGCACTTCACGAACCCGACTGACCACTTCGTAACAAAGCTTTGCGTCAGTGCCGAAGTCGACGCCCCCAGAAACGTTCGGACAGGAAACGTTCAGTTCGACCGCTTCAAGCCCCTCGGCTTCCTTAAGACGCTGCGCGAGCGATACAAAATCATCAAGCGACTTGCCTGCAATGCTGACGATGATCTTCCCACCTGTCGACTTGAGATACGGCCAATGGTTCGCAAGGAAGTAGTCGATGCCATCATTGTCCAAGCCGATTGCATTAAGGAGACCGGAGCTCGTCTCTACGGTTCGCCAAGGTGCATTGCCTGGTCGAGGGCTCTGGGTAATCGTCTTGGGCAAGATGCCACCGAGGTCTTGCAAGGGAATGACACCTGCCATCTCTTTGGCATAACCAAAGGTTCCCGAGGCAACCAGGACCGGATTCTTGAGCGCAAGTCGCCCGAGCTGAACTCGCAAATCCAACTCAGGCCCTTGATGCGTTTGCGGATGCGATGCTTCGATCATCCAGGATGAGAGCCCTTGCCCAAACGCTTTACGATCGCTTCGGTTGGCAACGCAATCACGATCGCATTGGCCATCGTGTCGGTCGACAAGATATCCAACGAATCGTCGCCTCCCTCGGCCGCTTCGTATTGGACCAGATAAGCGCCAACTTGCAGATAGTTCTCATGGAAAATCGGTGGCCAGAAATCTTCAGCCCGATGAGCCAGAGTTCTCGCAAGCAAGCGAGTCGCTCGCCCTGAGAATCCACTGAGCACCATTTCAAGTCGACCGAGCGATTCTCTGAAAATGTAGAACACAAGAGCTGCGTCTCGCCCCGGTGTTGCTCCTCCCGCAAACGCCCAACTTCCATCTGCTGTCTCGTAGTAAAGGCCGGCTTCCGCAGCCTTCTCCGTCTTGCTCAATTGCATGCCTGCCGAACAAGCTGGCGGATGCGGATCGTGATCTCGGTATCGCAAGAAAAATGGGCAAGCCCGCTCGGAGGCCTTGTTTACGTTGTCTTGAGTCACAAATGC
>JBBRGW010000383.1:0-4358 GCA_038223525.1 Pirellulales bacterium | reverse complement strand
ACAAGGCCATCCCAGTTTCAGAGCCGATTGCACTGCCGAGTTCTGCAACATCCAAGGGAAAGGCGATCTTCAAGACGGTCAACTCGCGGGCAGCTTTGACTTGGCCAAGATGCAACAGCGACTATCGCAGTGGTTTGCACTGCCAGTCCAGAGTCTGAGCGGCAAAGCGGAATGCAAAGTGGATTGGAAACAAGACGGTAGCAATCGGCTTACTGCCAACGGCACTCTCGTGACGACGCCAGTCAGGATCGTCAATCAATACGGCCAACTCGATGAGCCAGCTTGGGATGGGGCATTCGACTTGGTAGCCAGAGTGGACCAAGGACGGATTATTCAAATTGACCGGGGCCAAGCGTCCTTTCAAGCAACCGGAGAGCTCCTTTCCGCGCAGCTCCTTGAGCCTATCTCGCTGGTCGGTAACTCGCCGGGTATGGCCCAATTACCGCCAGCGGGCATCCAACTGAAACTCGTTGGAGATTTGGCTGGATGGCAACGCCGAGGTCAATTGTTTGCGGGTGTCGATCCGGGTGTCGTTTTAGGGGGGAAGTGCCAACTGGAGGCCCAAGGAGCGATGGACATTCTTCACGTGGAGGTAACCCAAGCCAATTTGGTTACGGAGCCCTTTATGCTCAAGAGCGGTACTACGAACTTTCGTGAGTCTCGCATGATCGCAAACTTCAATGGCCGAGTCGATTCGCAAAACATCGCGAGATTGCAGGTCGATAACTTGCTCATCCAGTCCGAGTCGTTTGCACTTCAAGCTAGAGATGCTGCGGTCCCGGATCGCGAACTTGCTCGGCAGGGACAAGCGGGATATCGCATCGACCCTAGCCGTTTGATGTCCGCGATTCAATTTGAATCTCCAAACGGCGGTTCTTCGAGCGATATCACGGTTGAGGGAGATGTCACGGGACAGATTGTATGGCAAGTGGACCCACAGCAACTTGCATGGCAATTGATTGCCGACGCGCAGAACATCCGCGCGCTGCAAAGAAATGTTGCGCCGACACCGAGCGCAGGCCAAAAGGTCAGCACTGTATCGAATCGAAACAGCGTACCTTCGGTGCTTTGGGAAGAGAAGCAAGCGAAAATGGTGATGGACGGACGCTATGAAGTTAGCACGGGCAAACTCGATGTGCCCAATGCTCAACTGATGACGGAGTGGATCGCTTTTGCGGGCAAATCAAACATGACCACTCAAGGGAAGAAAACGTTGCTGGTCTCGCAAGGCAACATGACATACGACGCAGCTCGCGTCGCTGAAAAACTTCGACCGTGGACAGGTGATTACCTGACCGTCCAAGGGCAGCGAACCCAACCTGTAGAATTCAAATGGACTTCCAGCGATAGCGGCAATTGGGCGGAATCCCTGCAAGCAAAATCACAAATCGGATGGGATCGAGCGAGCGTTGTGGGGATCGAAATCGGTACCGCCGATTTCCCATTGAAGATCGAGAATGGTCGATTCCTTTCGCGCGCTGAGATCCCTGTCTCGCAAGGTACCTTGCGATGGAATCTCGATGGCGATGTTGCGGGTACTCCGATCGTAATTTCGCAAAGCCCTGAGAAAGTTATTGAAAACGTTGCGATCACCAAACAGATGTGCCAAGGTTGGCTCAAATACGTTGCTCCGATTCTTGCGGACGTCGCGAGCGTTCAAGGAAACTTGAGTTTGAAAATCGAAGAGGCATCGATTGTTCCGACCGATTTGAAACGTCAAACGATTCGAGGGCAACTGCAGGTGCATGGGGCCAATGTTGGCCCGGGGCCATTGGCTGACCAACTCTTGGGTTTGGTTCAGCAAGTGCGAGCGTTGCGAAAGGGTGCTGGCGCGACCGACGGCGGCGGGCAACAAACGACTTGGCTGCAACTTCCTGAACAAGAAATCGGCTTCGATGTGCAACAGGGAAAAGTCGCGCATAAGAACATGCAGATCCAAGCGGGAGATGTTGTCATCAACACTTCGGGTTCCGTAGGTATCGATGGTCAATTGGAATTGATTGCTGCAGTACCGATCCTAAAAGACTGGGTCGACAAAACCCCCATGTTGCAGTCGTTGGCGGGACAGCAAATTCAGATCCCTGTTCGAGGTACGATACAGCAACCGAAAATGGATCTAAGTAGCTTCGCATCGATTGGTCAGCAGTTGGCCACGGCAGCAGTACAGGGAGCTGCACAAAAGCAGATCGACAAGGGACTCAGCAAGCTGTTGGGACCACTCTCACAGCAACTAGGGCCTCTGCAACAGGGAGTCCAGCAGAGCATGCAAGGCGTTCAGCAGAATCTGCCACAGTTCCCAAATCTTCCGAACTTGCAGATACCTGGTTTCGGTGGCGCAGGTGGCTTGTTCGGAGGCGGACAACCGCAACAGCAAGCACCTCAACCTCAGCAATAGTTACACGACGGCTTTGCGCAGGTTTTGTTCCGTGAAAGACCCCGGCGGCCTCGTGCCGCCTGGTGAACGAGGTTCGTAGGCTAGAAAAAAGACCGACCGTTTCGAAGACCCCCGTGGCCTCGCGTCACGGGTGAATCAGGTTCATTAGCTAACGAACCTTGCGTTCCAGCCCGCAAGCCGACTGGGGACGCGAGAAGTGGGAAGAGCGATTCTAGCCGCTAACCTTTTGCACCAGTTGGACAAGCCAACTGGGGGCAAGACAAAATAGTGCAGCCTGCCCCTCGACTTACGGGACTGAAGATCTCTTTATATAACCCAAATTTGCTTTCAACCCAGAACTTGCGAAAAGGACCTAAAAAAACCGAAATTTTCCCGAAAAACTATTGCATCCCCCGAATTCAACCCTTATCATGCGTTCAATTATCAATCTCTCTTAAGGCTATTTGTTTCTCCTTGGAGTTTGCTAATGTGATTTCTTCTATGCATTAGGGGTTTTTTCATGATTCGACTTTCCTTTCGTCGAAGAGGCTTTACGTTGGTAGAGCTGCTTGTTGTGATCGCAATCATTGGAATTTTGGTAGGGCTTTTGCTGCCGGCCGTCCAGGCGGCTCGCGAAGCGGCTAGGCGGATGCAGTGCACGAACAATTTGAAGCAGTGGGGCTTGTCATTTCACAATTTTGAGTCGGCCAACAAGAAATTTCCAAAGGGTGCATCTAATGGCGGAACAGAGAGACGCCAAACGTACGTGATGTATCTTTGGCCGTACGTCGAACAATCTAATTTGGCCAACAACACTAACTACAAAGAGCACTTTTACCTACCGCCGAACACCATACCAAGGGCCCAGGCAAACGGAAATGGACTCACTGGCTCAACCGGCCGACGCGTTCCCGGGTACTTATGCCCAAGTGATAACGGTACCATCGATCAAGATGACCATCCGAATTATCAACGAACCCGAGGAAATTACGTAGTGAACTGGGGCAATGTATGGTACGGACAACCTGATAATACAACGCCTCCGCCGCCTAACCGAGCACCATTCTTCAGCATCGGCGGCAATCGCTCGACGCCGGGCAAGGTCACTTTTGGAAGCATTTCCGATGGAACTTCGAATACGCTGCTAATGTCTGAGTACTTGATGGCCAAGAGTCGTCAAGACAACGACTGGCGTGGTGATATTCACAACGACGACGGAATCTTTCGATTTCACACTTTGCTGACGCCCAACACGTCATCTCCCGACATCATACTTAACGGTTGGTATCAAGTTACCAACGATCCTCGAATGCCCGCTGCGACGGGGACCCAACAACGCAACGCGGCCCGCAGTCGGCATACAGGTGGTGTTAATGCAGCCCGTTGCGATGGATCCGTTGGGTTTATATCGGAGAATGTTGCTTTAGTGGTATGGCAAGCCTTGGGTTCAATGGATGGAGGAGAAGTAGCCTCCATCGATAACTGAACGAGGGGATCTCTTCTCATTTTTAGTGTCATCTTTCACTGCTGAAATTTGACACTTTCTCGCTTATTCAAATTGTTCCATTCCTATCGATCTAGAGTATCGGAGACATCACTTGAAACTAGTTAAACCATATTTTCGCTTTGCGTTTGTTTGTGCTCTATTGTTGGTGTCCGGTTGCGGTCCAGAATCTCTGGTCGGCGAAATACATGGGACCGCGAGTATCGATGGGAAGCCAATTGAAAAGGGCTCGATCGCTTTTGTGCCTTCCAAGGGACAGGGGCCATCGGGCGGAGGAGAGATTAAGGGTGGCAAATACAGTTGCGAAGGCGCACTCGGCGATTGCAAAGTCGAGATACGCGTCCCAAAGTCCGTTGGGAAAAGAAAACTCTACGATACGCCCGATAGTCCCGAACAAGAGACTTTTGCCGAAGTTCTCCCTCCGAAATTCAACGAAGCCACTGAGCTGACTGTCGAAATCAAAAAAGGCAGGAACGAAAA
>JBBRGW010000382.1:0-4365 GCA_038223525.1 Pirellulales bacterium | reverse complement strand
GAGCCGACTGGGGACGCGAGAAGTGGGAAGAGCGATTCTAGCCGCTAACCTTTTGCACCAGTTGGACAAGCCAACTGGGGGCAAGACAAAATTTTGGGAACAAAAACGAAACGGCTAAATGTGGTGTCAATACCGAATTTTGAGCAGCCCAGCGCTAGCCGCGGGCTGTAACTTCGTTTACCTTCGTTACCCTATTGATTCACTCAGGCCCGAAGCTAGCGCTTTCGGTTCGGAAAGTGAGCGGCGCTTTCGGTTCGCAAAACTCAGGCCCGAAGCTAGCGCTTTCGGTTCGCAAAGTGAGCGGCATATTGGATGCAAACGCAAAGAAACAATGAGAGACCTGACGAACGTCGAAGTCCAGTTGACAACTCCATCACTTGGCAGGGAACCTGGGCCACGCAGCATGATATCTACGCTGCAACTCATCGCGCGCATTCGACCTTTTTAAGTTGGTCGCAAACATCGCTAGAGCAACGTATCGAGTGTACACACAAGTACGCGTTGTTTCTGCAGACCCATCGCGATGCGATCTCAAGAACCATCACCTTGGAAACCGGCAAGCCGCTGTGGGAGAGCGATCTTGAAGTGAGAACGGCGGTCGCGAAAGTGGACAATGCGATCGATGCGATTCGCAAACGACGTTGGACAACCACCGAAGGAACCGGAACAACACATTCGACGATTCGGTTCAAGCCATTGGGCATGATGGTCGTTCTTGGCCCGTATAACCTTCCTCTGCATTTGCCAGGTGCACACATAGTTCCCGCGTTGCTGGCGGGGAACACGATCCTATTTAAGCCGAGTGAAAAGACGCCGGCGGTTGGGGAATGGCATAAGCGAGCGTGGGAATCGTCCGAACTGCCAGCGGGTGTTGTAGAAGTGTTTCATGGTGCAGTCGAACAAGCTAGGTGGGCTGTAGAGGCACCAGAAACCGCGGGAGTGCTGTTTACCGGATCGTACGCCGCGGGCAAACAGATTCATCGCCAGCTTGCAGGTAGACCGGAATGCCTACTTGCCTTGGAGATGGGGGGCAACAATCCATTGGTTGTTGATCGAATTAAGAATCGGCAAGCGGCGATCGCAACCATTATTCAGTCCGCGTACATTACCAGCGGACAGCGATGCACATGCGCTCGCCGATTGATCGTGATCGAATGCGATGAGAACAAGGGATTTCTCGAAGACTTGAGTTTGTCGATCGCAAAGATTCAGGTTGGCAACCCATTGTCGCCGAATCAACCATTTATGGGAACACTCGTCTCCCCGCAAGCTGCAAACGAAATCGTTGCAGCGCAAAGAGAATTGCTGGACGGTGGCGCAGTTGCATTAAACGAAGCGCGTGTCGATGCGTATTGCGATGCTCAGATTTCTCCCGGTTTGCTGCTGCTTCCAAAACCGATAGGCAACGACCAGGAGTACTTCGGTCCTCTACTAACAGCGACCGTGGCCAAGGACTTGGATGAAGCGATTCAGATGGCCAATAAGACTAAGTACGGTTTGGCGGCAGGCATTCTCACGGATGAGCGCTCGGCGTTTTATCATTTCGTAAATCATGTGCGAGCAGGCATCGTCAATTGGAATTCACCCACCACAGGCGCGAGCGGCAAACTCCCGTTTGGAGGGACCAACGCGAGCGGTAACCATCGGCCTAGCGGTTACTTTGCGGCGGATTATTGCAGCACCCCCGTGGCATCGATCGAAACACAGGAGCTCGCTACGCCGGCAAGTTTGCCGCCAGGATTACAAGGGATCTTTTAGAGCATTTTAGGCGATCGGCAGAATGAAAAGTACCTTAGGATGGGACCAAAGTCCCGTCCGTTGATTCGTTCGGGACAATGGTCCCAAACTACGACTGGCATAACACAGCCTTCCGCTCGCCTTATTGGATCCGAGGAATGAGTGTTTATGAGTATTGAAATCAATATCGACGGCATGATTGGGCCAACGCATCATTTTGGCGGTTTGGGGGTCGGTAATCTTGCGAGTCTGGCAAGCCAAAACCAGTGTGCCAATCCCAGGGCAGCAGCCCTTGAAGGGTTTGCCAAAATGGAGTTGGTCGCAAGCTTGGGGGGCCCTCAATTCTACTTGCCTCCACCCGAGCGACCCAATTGGCTTTGGCTAGAATCGCTTGGCTTCGACGGTGACCGCAGCAATTCGCTTCGACGATGTCTAGAGGAAGCCCCGAGCGTCTTGTCCGCTGCCTACAGCTCGGCGTTTATGTGGACTGCCAACGCAGCCACTGTCGCCCCCTCGAGCGATACGCAGGACAATCGTTTGCACTTGGTACCAGCCAATCTCTGCTGCAATCTGCATCGTGGTCAAGAAGCCGAAGAACGCCGCGACCAGTTGAGAGCGATGTTTTGCAGCGTCAGGACTGCGCGCGTTCATGACCCGCTTCCATCGGTCTTCTCGCTGCGCGATGAGGGGGCAGCCAATCACATGCGGCTCTGTGGGACGAATGGACAAAAAGCGATCCACGTTTTTGTTTACGGGCCAAGCGAATCGCAACGAACGCGATTCACACCCCGACAGTCCGAGCTTGCTGCCCGCCGCGTTGCGAGCTGTATGAGATTGATCGAAAGAGATTGTGTCTTCGTACAGCAAACCGAGCGAGCTATCGATGCAGGCGTTTTTCATAACGATGTTGTTGCGATGAGCCACCAAAACATGTTGATCTACCATGAACATGCTTTTGAAAAAAGCGAGAATGTCATCGAGGTTATTCGAAAGAAGTTTTTCGAAAGATCAGGAGAACAACTCGGCGCACTTTGTGTTTCGGATTCGCAGCTACCACTCGAAGAAGCGGTGCGGACCTACTTGTTCAACAGCCAATTGATTACCGTCGACACGGATGAAATGGCGTTGCTGTGCCCCGTACAATGTAGAAAATCGCCTGCCGTGTTGTCGCTTGTTCAAGATTGGGTTTCAGATGCAAACAATCCGATACAAAGTGTTCGGTATCTCCCCCTAGACCAGAGCATGAAGAATGGGGGCGGACCGGCGTGTTTGCGTTTGCGTGTTATGCTTAACGCTGACGAGTTATCGCAGTTGGATAACCGCTTTTGCGCGAGCGAGCAACGCATTGAATGGCTCCGCGGAATCGTAACTAGCGATTACCCAGAGTCGCTGACAATGGACGACCTGCAACGTTTGGATTTTGCAGAGCATGCGACAGCAGTTGCAAAGAAAATTGCCGAACTTGGCGTCCGCTTCTAGCGTCCGCCTATCAAAATCGAAAAGGTCTTTTCAATGCACAGCTACGAGCAGCGTCAGCCACCTGCAACGCCTGCCGCATTGGACTTATGGTAAGAAAGGTTAATCGTTCGTTATTTTTTGGAAATTTTTTCAGGAAACCTAGAAGAAGCTGCGAGGACGACCCTAATTCCATCAGTGCATATTAATGGCGGGTTAATTCCCCAAGCCAAGTACGGAGTAAAACGGAAATGCGAGGAACGCGACACCATAGCGGCCAGACTGTTGACAATTCGACAAAATGGTCTTTAATGCGTGCTAACACATGCACTCTCCCAGGCACCAACCTACTCTCCCCCTTGATTGGTGTTTCTCTCAGTACCCAATCTGAGAAGAACAAGTCGACCCGAACAAGCATTCAACGAGGTTTCGTAAGAACCCTTTTTGTTTATAGGTCATGTTTTTTTGCTTCTTGTTCCGTGTTGAAAGGTTGTTTTTATGGTGAAGAATTCTCGGATCCGACGTAGAGGCTTTACTCTCGTTGAGCTCTTGGTCGTTATCGCGATCATCGGCATTCTAGTCGGTTTGTTACTGCCAGCAGTTCAAGCTGCTCGTGAAGCTGCAAGGCGAATGCAGTGCACCAACAATCTCAAGCAACAAGTGCTTGCGATGCACAATCACCACGACACATTTCGTCGGTTTCCTTCGGCTCACCAACTTGGAAACACTTGGTACACATCGTATAGAAGAAATCCACCGCCAGGCGGTTTGACCTCGGGTAGCTCCTACCCAGCAGAAGGTCCATTCTGGAGTTGGATGACTCGATTGCTCCCGTTCATCGAAGGCAACAATCTTTACCAAGCGTTCGATTTGCGCGGTGTTCCAGCTGCGTGGCCATGGTGGCAAGGTCCTTCGGGCAATCGTTTGAATGCTCGGATCAACCCAACCTTCGTTTGTCCATCCGATCCACGCGGTGGACAATTGTCCACTGGCACTGGTGACCGTGCGGCATTGAGCTCTTACCTCGGCGTTTCCGGAACCAATCAGTTCCAAGAAGCAAACGGACAAGACGGTATTTTGTTCGTCAACTCCGGCGTCAAGATGGGCGGCATCAGCGACGGAACAAGCAATACTTTGTGTGTTGGCGAGCGTCCACCATCCTCCAGCCTTGAA
>JBBRGW010000381.1:0-4374 GCA_038223525.1 Pirellulales bacterium | reverse complement strand
CGCTAGCCGGCCAGACAAAGGCTACAAAGGGCAAGCGGAGGACGACATGGTCGGCATGTATACCCATACCACCTTCAACCTGAACCCGCGCGCTTCGTCGATCGACACACCGTTGCATAGTTTCCTACCTGGCAAGCATGTGGACCATATGCACCCAAACGCGATTATCTCCATCGCGGCTAGCCATCGTTGCGAAGAATTGACGCAAGAGATTTTTGGTGGAGCTATGGCGTATGTCCCTTGGATGCGTCCAGGTTTCGAGTTGGGACTGGCCATGCAAGAAATCTCAAAGAAAAATCCGAAACTCCAAGCCATCATGATGGGACAGCACGGTTTTATCTCTTGGGCCGATGACGAAAAGGAGTGTTACACATTAACCTTAGAAATGATTGAGAAGGCTGCTGCTTACATTGATGCCAAGTACCAAGCCAAGGGTGGCGACAAAACAGCTTTCGGTGGCTTGAAGTACCAAACACTCGAACAGGCCCCAAGGCACGCAACGCTTGCCGCGATCCTGCCATGGCTTCGCGGTCAAGTGAGCGCCAAACGCCGATTCATCGGCACGATCCAAGATGATGCAACCATCATGCGGTTCGTAAACTCGCACGACGCGCCGCGATTGGCAGAATTGGGGACGAGCTGTCCCGATCACTTCCTTCGAACCAAGATTAAACCGCTGTATGTCGATTGGAATCCACAGACCGAGACCGTCGCATCGCTCAAAGCCAAACTTACGATCGGATTAGAAAAGTATCGACAGGACTACGCAAACTATTACGAGACCTGCAAACGTCTGAATTCGCCCGCGATGCGAGATCCGAATCCCACGGTGATGTTGATCCCAGGACTGGGGATGATCGCTTGGGGCAAGGACAAATCGGAATCGCGAGTGACGGCCGAATTTTATAATTGCGCCGTCGAAGTCATGCGGGGTGCAGAAGCGATCGACCATTACATTGCGCTCCCATTGCAAGAGGCGTTCGACATCGAGTATTGGCTGCTTGAGGAAGCGAAACTCAAACGCATGCCTGCCGAGAAGGAGCTTGCAAGACAAGTCATTATCGTCGTCGGCGCAGGATCTGGGATCGGCAAGGAGACAGCGCATCGATTGGTTCGCGAGGGTGCTCATATCGTTTGTGTCGACTTGAATGCCGAATCAGCGCTGGCTACTGCAAAAGAGATAACCGACAAATATGGACTCGGGATCGGGGTGGCAGGCAGTGGTATCTCGGGTTGTGGGCCCGCGATCGGAATCGCATGCGACATCACGAAACGGGATAGTATTCGTGCCATGCTGGATCAAGTCAGTTTGGCGTTTGGAGGTTTCGATTCGATCTGCGTTACCGCAGGTATTTTCGTTGCTTCGGATACGACAGGGCATATTCCTGATGACAAGTGGGCGTTAACGTTTTCCATCAACGTGACCGGCAGCTACCTGGTCGCGGACGAAGCCGCACGCAATTGGCTTGAGCAAGGACTACATGGTTCACTCGTGCTCACAACGAGTGCCAATGCAGCCGTCGCAAAGAAGGGGAGTGTCGCTTACGACACGAGCAAAGCGGCAGCCAATCATCTCGTTCGAGAACTCGCCATCGAACTCTCTCCTCTGGTGCGGGTCAACGGTGTGGCCCCTGCGACTGTAGTTCAGGGGAGCGCGATGTTTCCTCGCGAACGCGTCATCGGATCGCTTGCCAAATACCGAATTGATTACACAGAAGACGAATCGACGGAATCGCTCGTTCGGAAACTGGCCCAGTTTTATGCCGATCGCACGTTGACCAAGTCACCGATTACGCCTGCCGATCAAGCGGAAGCGTATTTCCTGTTGGTCAGCCAAAGACTCAGCAAGACAACGGGACAAATCCTTACTGTCGACGGCGGATTGTGCGATGCGTTTTTAAGGTAGTGCGACACTCCGCATCGCAAGAATCACGGCGGGGACCGCCGTGCCACAAAGGCGCGGTGAGTTGGGCTATAATTGGTTGCGAGCAATTTCAATTCAAACCCGCGGTTAGCTCCTGCTGGCAAGTCGAAAAACGAGGTTTCACAAGCGTTGGCGTCCCTTTTGGTTGTACGCGGTGCAAATATAGGCACCCACTATTTGATTCGCGAAACCAAGCAAAACTTGGGACGGGATAGTCATTGCGATATCCATTTGGAGGATTCTGAAACTTCCAGAACTCACGCGGAAATAGAGTTCGTCGATGGAGACTATATTCTTCGCGACTTAAAGAGCAGCAACGGCACCTTTGTCAACGGGAACCGGATTTCGGAACATATGCTCCATGTCGGCGATCGGGTGCAAATAGGCAAGCGACTCATGATTTTTCGACTGGGGTTTAGACCTTTTGGACCCGCCGACAACGATGTCGATATCGTCCAAAACGCGAACGCCGATTCCTCACAGATCGTGGGTCGGGTCGAAATCGAAAAGGAGTTGCAAGACCAAACCGACGACTGGACCGCCAGGCTCCAATCCGACAAAGCATCGTCGCAGGCAAAGAGCCATTGGGAGATCATGTATCGCACTTCGCTGGCGGTCAGTCGAACGCTAGATATCGAGCAACTACTGCACCAGATCTTAGAACTGATCTTTCAATGGGTGAACTGCGACCGCGGTTGCATCATGCTCAGTGACTTAGAAACGGGCGAGTTGAGACCTAGTTGCAGACGCAATCGCGGAGTCCATGTCTCCTCCAATCGTATGTCCATCAGCAAAACGATTTTGGACTTCGTGTACAAAAAGGAAGAGGGAGTATTGACTAGCGATGCGTGCGACGACGAGCGTTGGAATACCAGCGCGAGCATTTCTGCAGGAGGAATACGCGAAGCGATTTGCGTTCCGATGAAAGGACGCTACGGAAACGTAGGTGTGATCTACATCGATACCTCAGTTACCGCAGGTCAATACGCCCTGAATCCAGAAAAGGTCTTTAACGAAGAGCATCTCAAAATGCTCGTTGCTATCGGACATCAAGCAGCGCTGGCGATCGAGGATACCAATTATTATCAAAGCATGGTGCAGGCGGAACGACTTGCGGCTATGGGCCAGACCATCGCAACCCTCTCGCATCACATCAAAAACATCGTCCAAGGATTGAGGGGCGGTGGTTACTTGATCGACGAAGGAATCAAAGGTGGGGACATGGGTACCGTCCAAAATGGCTGGCGAATCTGCGAACGCAATCAGGAAAGGATTGAGTCGTTCGTTTTGGACATGTTAACGATGAGCAAAGATCGCAAGCCAAATCGATCGAACATCGACCTGCGAACAGTCATCGAAGAAGTCATCGAATTGACCGCAACACGGGCAACTGAAAAATCCATTGCCATTCGTTGGGTGCGACCATCTGCCTTCCGGAACATGATGCTCGACGGCGAAGGCATCCACCGCGCCTTGATGAATCTAGTGGTCAACGCTTTGGACTCCTGTGTTGATAAGCTCGATGGTTGCGTCGAAATCGCCCTACACGAGTGCAAAGATTTTGCTCGGATCCAAGTTCGTGACAACGGAATCGGAATCGCTGCAAATGATCTGGGCCGTATCTTTTCCATGTTTGAATCGAACAAAGGAAATCGAGGAACCGGGCTCGGACTACCCGTCAGTCTGAAGATTGCCAAGGAACATGGTGGGACGATCGAGGTACAGTCCGAGGTCGGAGCAGGTACCGTGTTCGAGCTCATGCTCCCCTGGAAGCTCAACCGTGCCACGCAAACTCAAGAATCTTCACCAACCATACCTGGTTAGCAAGTTATTGCCAAATGTCGTTTTTCGCTCCTCGAAAGAACGCTTCACTAACGCTGCTTTTGCGGAGCCAAAGGCGACTATGTTTGCCCCTCGCGGGGACTCACGTCAACTAACTCTTGATTTCAAAGATGGCTTCCACCTCGACCGCAGAGTTGGTTGGGATTTGTGCAAAACCTAAGGCGCTACGGGCATGGTAACCATCACCGGTTTTCCCAAAAATCTCATGGAACAAATCGCTGCACCCATTGATCACGAGGTGCTGCTCGTGAAACTCAAGGGTCGAGTTGACGCAACCCAGCAACTTGATAACACGTAGACCATTCAACGTCCCATGCGCATTCCAAACCGAATTCAGAATCTTCACCGCGCACTCGCGGGCAGCGGCCTTGCCTTCGTCAACGGAAACCCCTGCTACCAACTTGCCTTTCATGTCACTGACATGACCCGAGGTAAATAGTAAATTGCCTGATTTGGCCACCATGGCGAGATAGCCGGGCTCTTGTTTGGTGAACTTGATGTTCAATGTGAGTGCTTTTTCCTGCGGCGACACGGTTCTATACTCCTGAAAATTGCGTAAATGATTGAATGGGGACCACGGTGCCACACTTATACAATCTCTTCGATGA
>JBBRGW010000380.1:0-4382 GCA_038223525.1 Pirellulales bacterium | reverse complement strand
AAAGGCTAGGCGGTCCGCCCCTAAGCCACCTTGACCACAAGCATTTCGTCTTCGCCGTACAGGAGAATTGCTAGTGCTGCTCAGTACTCCTTCAAATATTGGGGTTGCCAGCAAGGATTTGCTTGGTGGGAACGCATTCGGGGGGGGAAAGTCGTTCAGCAGAGGATTGGTTAAAGCCTCCTGTGGAGCTGGGAGAGTTTCGGCATTTAAATAGGGATCGAGAAGCGACATGTCCGCACTGGGACGCTGGCCTGCAAACCATTCCGCGCTTGTCCCACTGAGAACCTCGTTTATCGGGGCTCCAAGGACAACTTTGGGGTTGCCAATTAATTCCCCTCCGATCACTGAAGAGTACATTGGCAGCCCGACCGAAACAGGAGTCGCGGACTGTTGAGGGGGTGCGGACTGAGAAGATGGACTCTGCCCTTCTGGATTACCTCCGTTCTCGCTTTGCCCAAACACCGTTGCATGGGATACCATCGAAGTAACTACGCACCACAGGCAGATTGCCATTCGCGTCAGAGTAGCTTTGTCGATAATAAAGAACCACATTCACGAGAAAAGCTAAAAAAGTTGGTGATGGGTAAAAGTGTTTGTGGAGTTGGGTTGCTGGCTGCTCCGCAACTAACGATTCCATAGTATGTATCGGACGACCCGACGAAATCGGTTAAGTCGAAAGATTCGGTTCCGGGAAAATAGTTGTCGATAATGGCTGGAACTCGCTAGCAAATGCGGTGGATTTGGCACGAGGGACTTATTGATTTGATGCAAAGAACCGAAAACCCTCAGTCTTGATCGGCGGTTGGTTTGTGGAGTTTACGTACTATCACAGCATTGCTATTATGTCGGGTTAATTGGTAGCCCTTTTTTGTTTTTTAGGTCTTCCAGTGGCTGGCAAATGGAAGGAACTCTTCTGAAAGCGATCGTTTATGCGTCATCTTCCCGTTCATTGGTACGAGGGGGCATTCCTTCGACCGCATCACTTTCAAGCAGCGGACCGATACTGGAAAGAAACACTCAGCGTCTCCGGCCAGTTGGACAATCCGTACAACTATGGCATCGTCCATTTGGACTTTAGCCGAGAGGCACTAGGAAACCAGCAGTTTGAGTTGAGAAGTTTAAGGGCTCGTATGCGCGACGGTACCTTAATTGAAATCGGAATCGGAACGGAGCCCGATCGTTTGGATCTGTCCAAACACGTCAGGGAAGCGATGGTTGTGAGCAAGAGCCTTGAGGATGCTTTCAATCGCGAATCTTCGGTCCGCGTCTATCTTGCGATTCCAAAGATGCGGCTTGGACGTACCAATGTCGGTTCAGGCGACAATGAAAAAGCGAGCGAGCTTCGGTATCTGGAATCGGATGCAAGTTTGCCGGACGAAAGCTGGGGTGGGGACGAGCAAGAGATCCAACTGAGACAGTTGAACGTGCAATTGGTCGTTTCGACTCAAGATCTTTCGGGATACGAATTGCTCCCGATCGCTCAAATCAAGCGAGCGGGCGAAGGTGAGTCGGCACCGCAGCTTGACCCTCAGTTTATTCCTCCGCTTATCTCGGTGGATGCATGGCCAGGTCTTAGCCGGAATATCATCCGAGCTATTTTTGATGTGATCGGTCAGAAGATTGACATCCTCAGCCAACAAGTCATCAATCGCGGTATCGGATTGGACAGCCGCGATCCAGGAGATTCGGAGCGTCTGCTCATGCTGACGCAGCTTAATTCGGCTTACGGTGCATTGAACATCCTGGCCTTCGATCAAGGTGTCCATCCTCGCGTTGCCTACATCGAGTTATGCCGCATCGTGGGGCAACTTTCGATTTTCAGCCCCGAGCGTCGAATCTCCGAGGTGCGAGCTTATGACCATGAAAATCTATATGAGATTTTTATGGACATGAAAATCCGAATCGAGTCGCTCATCCATGCGGTACGTGACTTCGAAGTGCAGCAGCGATACTTCGTTGGAGTTGGCCACGGATTGCAGGTCTCGTTGGAGCCTCGCTGGTTTAACTCGGATTGGCAGTGGTTCATCGGTGTTGACAAAGGGGAGTTAACGCAGCGGGAATGTTTGGAACTGCTTTCCGCTGGGCAGCTCGACTTGAAGCTCGGGAGCAGCAGGCAAGTTGAGTTCCTTTTCAAACAACGAGCCTCTGGTGTGACCCTCAATCCTGTCGATCGTCAAGTTCGAGCGTTGCCTGGCCGATCCGATTGGGTGTTTTTTGAAGTGCCGCGTCAGGACACCCCCGCGTGGCGCGATGTCCAGGAGACGCAGACCCTAGCCATTCGATTGAAGGACTCCTTGATCGCGAACTTAGATCGATTGCAAGGTCAACAGACCCTGGTTGTAGCTGCGTTCGGAAGAAAGATCTCGCTCAAGTTTGCTCTCTTCGCGGTGCCGGCTCAAACATGACACCAAAACATTCGCTTGCCGTCGATCCATTCTTGCTCCACTCGCTGGATTTGCTCGACCGAATTTCGTCAGGATCAGAACCGAATCCACAAGAGGAACGTGTCAAGCTGCGAGCGTTTCTTGATCAAGGCGAAGCGATCATTGGTGCTGGTCGCGAATGGTATCTTTCTAGCTACGCTTTGATCTCTTGGATCGATGAGATGTTGGTGGAGGCCAGTTGGAGCCATCGCGAATGGTGGAGCAACAATGTGCTTGAACGCGAACTGTTCAACACTCGAGAATGCGCCGAACGATTTTTTGTCAACGCAAAAGAGGCTTCTACGCTTCCTCAACGCGATGCTCTCGAGGTCTATTATGTTTGCGTCGTTCTTGGCTTTCGAGGGATCTATAGCGAACCAACGCTTGCCAAAATGATTTGTGAAAACCTCGGGATTCCGTCTGATTTAAGCATTTGGGCAAAGCAGGTTTCAATGTCGATTCGAGTTGGACAAGGTCGACCTGCGTTGAACGCAGCGTCGCGAGAAGTCGTCGGAGCTCCGCCGCTGCAATCAAAGAACCGCGTCGTTTGGCCATGGTTGTTTGTTGCGATTCTTTCGGCCTGGAATGTCATTTACTTTGTGCTGCATCTACCCCGTTAATGTCGGTAGGTGACTTTTAGTTTGAGATACATAAAATGAGTGATACCGATCTCGATGCTGCAGATGCCGCCGACGACAAAGACGCAGCAGATGCTCCGGAAGAGCAACGCATGGGATGTCTTGTCCGATTGATCCCCGTCACGACTCCAGGCTGCGCATCCATGCTTACAGCGGTCTTCTTGGCCACGACGATGGTGACCATTTGGTTGATGTTTTGGTTGGACCCGGAGAATGTTCCATGGCAACACTCGTTCAGTTGGCTGCGGATTCTAGGACTCCTTGGGCTGTTGATCGCCATTCCCATCGTTGTTTACAAGACCATTCAGCTTTGGTTGGATGGGATGCCCAATTCGTTTCCCGAACTAGATTACGCTTGGCGTGCCGGCTTGAACGCTCTGGCCAACAACGAACTCTCCCCTAGTTCCGTTCCGCTTTTTCTGATCACCGGTTCGAGCGGTGAGGCCCAAGAAAAGGCGATAATGAATGCGACTGGACTTCGTTTCAGCGTCGAGGGCGTCCCGCAAGGCCCCGCCCCCATCCATTGGTACGCCAACTCGGAAGCCATCTACCTGTTTTGTTCCGATGCAAGCTGGAGCAGCGCGTTGGCCTCGCTGCGCGAAGAAATTGCACAGGAAGCGGCTTCGTCCGGACTGAATGCCGAGTCTCCAATGATGCCAATCTCATATCCATCTCAGCCAGCTTTGAGAATCGAACCTGCACCAACCGAGATACCTCAAGCAAAGAGTCAAAATATCAAAGGCACCTTGGAACTCAATGAGTTCGTCAATCCGATGCCAGCCCCTCCCAAGTCTACTCCATTTCCTTCCCCAGCACCCCAGTCGCCTAGCCAAGGTTCCTTTCGCGGTACGCTAATCTTGGGCAACGACTCCTTTGAGGAACCAAAACCAGTTGCCGCTGAAATTAGACCAGCTCCTCGGGTTTCCCAACAAGCTCTCGGGCCCGCCTCCGCGTATGGCTCGGCTTCTTCAGGTGCCAATCGTGGACCGACTTCGTTTTCCTCAGAAAACAATCCGCTCTCGGATCGGAAGCCTGTGTTGGTCTCTCATCAATATTCAACGTCCTGTCTCCAAGAGTTGCAATACCTCGGCCAATTGCTTCGCAAAGTTCGGCAACCGTTGTGTCCAATCAATGGGGTTCTCGCTTTGATACCATTCGAATCCATTCATGCGCCGTCGGTGGAAGTGGAAGAGCTGAAAAAGGCAATCCGCGGGGATTTAGAAACCATACGATTCGCGTTTCAATTGCGAGTGCCCGTCACGGCTCTTGTCGTAGGACTTGAAAAGGAGAGAGGCTTCCGCGAGCTCGTATTCCGAGTGGG
>JBBRGW010000379.1:0-4387 GCA_038223525.1 Pirellulales bacterium | reverse complement strand
ATCAGGCAGCAGCGGAAGTGTAACATCGATCGGAGCGTCGAAGCCCGCGTCCCGCTTGACCTGAATAGTGATCTCCAAGGTTCCATCGGCGGATAGTGGCGATTGGGGCCTCACAATTTCAATCGAGTAGGGTACCGATTCCACGGTTGCTACCGCCAAGCGATCCACACTTGTCAACTGGTAGATCGCATCGGCAGGTCCGTTCACCAAATCCACGATCTGTTCAAAACCGCCAGTCGCAGAAACGGTTCCGGATTGCACTGATTTTAAAGAAGCGTTTACTGCCACCATGGAGCCGGATGTTGCAGCCGATGCACTAGCAGAAAAAACAGCCGGAACCACGAACGAAGCGTTCGAAACGTTCGGACAATCAACGCCAACACCGATCGACAGCCCTTCAAATGTTAACGTTGCGTCCCCCTCCAATCGGTCGCGACGAACCCCGACCCTCGCCAGCGTTCGATTGCCTTTAGGGATCGCGATCGTTTGGCCAGCCTGCGATAGCTTGTTCCGTCTGGGAAGGAATGCCGTGATTGACGTCTGAAGCGACGCAATTTCGATACAATAACAATACGTTGCGCCGGAGTTCTTTCGTTTGTCGCGAATAGAAACGCTGTACTTCTCGTCAGCTTTCGCATCGAAAACCAATCTGGGGTCATGGCTATCAAAATCATCGCCGCTTGAAACAACTCTACCCTCCGGGTCTCTAACCTCGACGACCGCATCCAAGAGCGAACCCAAGCGAGACGCAAATACTTCTAAAGCAACCGTTCCGCTTTGGCAAACGGAGAAGGGGAATGTGTCTATTTCGCCGACGTTTCGGATCACTCCATTAATCGACACAGGAGCCATCAATGTTTTTGTGTCCCTATCAACTTCTACGGGCGAAACTCCTGCACCCACAACCATCGGAGGTCTGACGGCATCTTCATAAAACTGATCGTAAACATTGCTTCGAAACGGAATAGGAGAGGGGCAAAGTAATTCCCCTTCCTTCAACTCAATAAACCGATTTCCGATGAGTCCGGCATTGAATTGGACTCGTTGGCGAAACGAATCCGTTGGTTCGTTGTCGGATGCTGTAAACGTGATTTCGGTTTCTGTTCCCGCCCTCACACCTAGCGGAAAGACACTGTAGGGTCTGGGGAAATTTCCGATGTGCAGAGCATATTGGCTATCTGCGTCGGCGTTCGCGCCCGCGGAAGTGATCTCGATCGAATAGACCCCTTCGACGGGCGCTAAGACGGAGATAGATGGGTCCTGATTGAGCATCGGCGTGTCATCGACTCGCTTGAGAACGTGACCCGATGGATCGCGAAGCGTTAGCGTTGTATCCAACAACGACAACCCAAGTCTCACTCCGACCGCCTCAGCGGAAATGCGATTGCCGGCTTTGGCTTGGATCTGATACACGTCGACATCATCGGACTCGAGCGTGCCTAAGATAGTACGGTTGAGTTCGACAAGTTGTTTCTCGGCATCCTTTTCCTCTAAGACCGTTGGAAACGGGCTGATTGTTAGCGTACGAAGCTCGGAAAATCCGTTCTCTCCCAACAATCGAAATGCATGTGGTCCAAGCTCACATCGCTCCTCCGCGGAAAGATAGAGTGTCGCTTCCTCATCTTTGGTTGCATCGATTCGCTCGCAACGAATACCAGGACCGTAAAACTCAACACTCCGGATTTTACTGAGCGACGCGCCCTTGGCCACGACCGTAAACGCACTTCCCCGAGTACCGACAGAAGGGGTGATTAGTTCGAGCGACGGATTCCCGCCTATTGCCTGACTACACGTGTAACAAGCGAGCATGCAAATCGAGATCAGTTTGCAAAAAGGTTGAGCCATCAGTGCAAACGGGCACCAACCAAAAACTGAATTTGATTGCGAAAGGAAAATCATGCTAACAAACCTTGCGCAACTTTGCCATTGGTAACAATGGGTTGTGGGCGATCACCGGGTGACATCAACGACTTGGCCGCATCGATGCCGAGCAAGTGATAAACGGTTGTGATGTAGTCTTCGACACCGAGCGGTTTGTCGACTGGTTCGGCCGCGAGCGCATCCGAAGCGCCGTAGATCTGTCCACGTTTCGTTCCACCTCCGGCCATCACGATACTGAAGACGCGAGGCCAATGGTCTCGTCCGCCACCCGCGTTTACTTTAGGCGTGCGTCCGAACTCACTGGTCACCAAAACCAAAGTGGAATCGAGCATACCACGTTGGTCGAGGTCCGTCACAAGTCCAGCGAAGGCTTTGTCCAGGTCCGGCAATTGTGTTTCAATACCGCGGTAGTGAAACGCGTGCGTGTCCCAAGCGCCGTATGTTACCGTAACAAACCGTGCGCCTGCCTCAACCAATCTTCTCGCGATCAAGAATCGGGCACCGGCAGACGGTCGCAAGATCGGACCCCACGGTTTCATCCCGTAAAGTTCTCGCGTCGCATCGGACTCACTTTTGAGGCTAAACGCGTCGCGGGCTTTTGGAGATGCCAACAGGTCGTAGGCACGTTGATAGAAGGAGTCCATCGTGGCCAAAGAATCGTCTCGTTCCAAGCTAGCGAAATGTCCGTCCACCATTTCTTTCCAAGCTTTACGTCGTTCGAATCGATTCTCATCGATGCCGTTTGGCAGATTCAGATCACGCACAGAAAAATTCGAGCGAGCAGGATCCGCTCCTAGTGCAAACGGACCACAAGCATTGCTTAAGTATCCACTCCCTAAAAATTGGCTCCCCTGGTTGGGAACGCAAACATACGAAGGCATTGCATCTCGTGGCCCAAGCTCGTGAGCGACGACCGAGCCAACGCTTGGATAGACCAGCGCTGGACTCGGGCGGTATCCTGTAAACATGCTGTGTTCGCCGCGGCTGTGGTCCACCTCGGTGTGCGTCATGCTCCGGACCACCGTCAACTTGTCCGCGATCTTGGCTGTTTGTTGCATGTGGGAGCTGAAATAGACACCAGGCAACGACGTCGCGATCGGGTCGAGAATACCCCGATACTCAGCCGGTGCGTCAGGCTTGGGATCGAAGCTGTCCATGTGAGGAAATCCACCCTGCAGGTAGATATGTATCACCGACTTGGCTTTCGCCTCCAACTTACGAACGTCCGATGCAGCCGCTTTGGATTCGAGCTGCAGCAAATTGCCGAGCGTTAGCCCAGCTCCCCCGAGCCAACCGACATACATAAAGTCGCGTCGCGAAGGACGATGGAAGTGTGTGGGGTCACTTTTCCACTGCGCGTTTTGAAACAGGCTCATCCATGTCTCCTTGTTTTGGTAACTGGGCTGATTTAGGTGAATCGGAAATGGTTTCGTACTCCACAGCAAGTTGTGGACGTTGTTTAATGTCTTCAAATTCGGAAGCATAAAAATCCCAACCGTTGCCCGCAGTATTGATAAAGACCCAACCGTGATTGGCTTGGCCACTCGCCCATGCTTGAACCGAGTCCGTAACATCGAAGACGATTGTGGAGGAGTTCGCCGCGATCTTGCCAAAGGTAAAACTGTCTTTGTGCCTCGAAGCCTCGCAGCCATCGGCAGAAACACCATCGACCATCGAATTCCAAGTTGCAGACCGCGAAAAGGGAACCAACATGCGATGGAGATTCACCGTTGATCCCTGATCAAACGCGCTGACAACCATACGGGCAGATAGGATTCGAGCGCCACTCGGAATTTGCTTTGGCTCCTTGCCAATGATGCCATCGAATCGAATAAGTACTTGACTTTCCCCGCCGTCGTTATCTGCATCGGACGAAGCGTTGGGATTGCTTTCGAGGAAAGTCGTTGGGGCGAGCGCCCAGATCTCGGTATCGACTGTACCAGCGTATTGATCAATACCGTTTTGAAAGCTTACTTTCGATGTTTGCTGAAGCCGCTTCGGTTTATCCTGGTCGCTCGCAAAGCAGACAAATGGTAAGAATGCTACTTGAGTCACCGCGAGAAAAAGTGCCAAACGACTTCGAACAAGTACTTGCATATGCATGGCAGTCCATCGAGGTAATCTCACTATAGAAACCTAAGACAGACATAGTCGCGAAAGTCTCTTAAGATTTCGCGAAGCAGTTATGAATATCGAATGAAGCCATCGCAGAACAGCTGTCCTCAACTGTTCCGCTTTGGTTAAAATCTAGACTTACCTAAGCACCCACGCAGATTTTATTTGGCTTAATCAGCCGAAGGGCGCTAGCCTGGGCTGTTAAAAATCTGTATTGACACTGGTTTTGGCTTTGCGCAGCTTTTGTTCAGTGAAAGACCCCGGCGGCCTCGTGCCGCCTGGTGAACGAGGTTCGTTGGCTAGAAAAAAGACCGACCGTTTCGAAGACCCCCGTGACAAACGCGTCACGGGTGAATCAGGTTCATTAGCTAACGAACCTTGCGTTCCAGTC